>JAYENE010000228.1:0-3401 GCA_034721935.1 Thermodesulfobacteriota bacterium | reverse complement strand
TAAAACTCACAGGCAAAGACATTACACTTTGCCCTGTTGCGGGAAAGGAAAAATGCGCTCGGTTTGCTTGATACCGGAAGGGTCTGGTCCCAGTGGATATGAAATTTTGCATCCATCGGGGTAGCAAACTCCATGCTGATTTAGACTGAGGTACTGCTATATTAATCATCCGGGCAGCTTTTTTAAAACTCATTGAAGCGCAACAGGAGAAGTGCGCCCAAACCTGGCAGTATTTGGCTTGAAATTGCTATAATATGCCACATGCAAATAAATTTGGATATCCTGATGCCTTTTTTCGCTTATATGAGCTAAATTTCAGATCAATGAGAGTAATAAACTTCAAAAACTCACATATCCTGACGCAAAATCCCAGCTTTACAATCCCCATAGATAATGGTAGGTAATTAGCCGCTGCCCAGAGCGACACAGTCCAACAAAGTTTTATCCATCATCCCGCTGAGTAAACGTATCGTCCGAGCTTTTCAAACTGTTTCAGCCAAACCGGGCTTTCCAGCATTCTTGTACGGCGGGACAACGGATAAAACTCTATACGTTACACGTATTAACGAAAAACTGATGTTCGGCCAAGAGGAGGACAAGGTGAAATACTCTTTGCATGCTTTATGCGGCGCAGTCATTGTAGTTGCGGCTTTATTGTCAGGCTGTGCTGGACTTTCCAAACAATATCAAGCAACTACTGAAGGAATATCGATCAACTACACTGTAAAAAAGGAGAAGTTCGCTGACCCGAAAGCCAAAATTTTCGTTTCATCAAACGACGAAAGGCTCGATAAAGACGTTGTTGGAGATGGAGCGAAGTCTTCCGCAGGCAGCCGAGCACTGGGTTATGTGGCCTTTGGCGTCATCTATGCCGCATTTCCTGACAACCAACTCTCAAAGATCAACAAGACCCTATTCGAATCTTCAGGACAGCGATGACGGAGAGGCTCTCAAAAAACGGTATCTCTGTTGTTGATGGTTTGGACAGCGATGGCCTGGTCCTTGATCTGATGGTAAGGCAATTCAAGATTGATTTCAATTTCGGAAAATGGATTGGAGAAGTCGGATATGTAGCCATAGTCAAGAAGAACGGAAAGGTAGTTTGCCAAGACAATATCTACGAAAAAGCAACGGCCTTTAACCTCTACGGCTTTGGTTCTGGGGAAAAGGCTCTAAACGAAGCATTCAGCAAGGCGATAGATAGACTGGATGCAAACAGTTGCTTCTCGAAGTTACAAAACTAGGGAAAAGGCGTGTAACCATGGCTTGCAGCGGATCGCGTACCGCTCCCGCTGAAGCCCGCGTTATGTGTAAGAAACCAATATCCATAATGTTCTATTTGGGGTATAGTGTTTATAAAAATCCAGAGGGAAACAATGCCTGAAAACAATTACGACAACTTAAATTTCAAAATACCTGTAGAATCAGCTGACTACAAAGAATGTTCTGATTTCATAGTTAATTCTGTCGAAAAAGTTGTAGAAAATGCGATAAATTCAGAACAAAATAAAATTGTAATCAACACGAATCTTCGTCTCGGAATACCGATGGAGAATGTCAACAAAATTGCTGGCCCGTTCATTGAAGCGTGGGCGTTTGAAACATTCGAGAAAGTTCTGGAAGACGAAAACAATCAATACAAGTTGATAAATGTTGAAGCAGGTGAACGGCTTAATATGGCTGATATTATATTACAATTTAAACGAAAGAGAAAACGGCAAAGCTCTGTCACTGGCCATGTAGATGTTAAAGCTACAAGCAAAGACATTAAAAATAGTGGAAAATCTCCAAATATTACATCGTTTGCGCGTATTAGAACTGCATATATCAAAGACCCTGATTATATTTTTGTAATTTTGTCAATAAAGCATAAAGTATATAGCGAAAGAGACACAAAAGCAAAAATGATGATGGGAGTCATGGAAGTAGTTGATTTCAACGCATATGATCTTAAATATATTTCTTCCCCCGATCTGAGTTACAATCCAGCGCTTGGTAGCGGTCAACTGCAAGTCCGTGATATTCATTATGTAACACAGGAAGTTAGAACTGTATGGGAATTTTGCCAAATGCTTGATAAAAAATGTATAACCTCTCGAAAAGGATATGATGAGTGGTATCATTATGCCCAACAAAACAGATGGATAAAAGGCGATGAGTAATATAAAAATAATCGAGGGTGATGCTCTTAATTTGTTACAAAATCAAGGAACAAACAGCATTGACTTAATTGTTGCTGATCCACCTTATAACCTTGGAAAAAATTACGGAAACAACAATGATCTCAAAGCATTTGATGAATACATTAATTTTTCTACCAGTTGGTTAAAAGAGGCTCATAGAATTTTAAAACCCGATGGTACAATCTATGTTTTTATGGGGGTAAGATTTATTTCGTATCTATACAATATTATGGATAGGGAATTAAAATTGTTTTTGAATAGTTGGATATGCTGGCATTACACTCAAGGTATGGGGAGAAAAATTGGTTTCTCTCCACGCCATGACGATATATTGATGTTTAATAAATCAAAAGAATTTAATTTCTATCTAAACAATGTTCGGGTTCCTCAAAAATATTATCGTGCTCGCAATAATATGAGAGGAGCAAATCCGGGGGATGTATGGAAATTCTCTCATGTTCATTACTGCAACCCAAACAGGCAAAAACATCCTACCCAGAAACCAGAGGGATTAATTGAAAGAATGGTACTCGCTTCATCGCAGGAAAATGATATTGTTCTCGACCCATTTTCAGGAAGCGGAACAACATTAAGAGTTTGTCAACAACTTAAAAGAAACTGTATAGGCATTGAGCTGAATCCCGAATATGTAGAAATGACAAAGCAAAGGCTATCTTCACCTTTTACTGGCTTCGATAGCATTGATGAAAGAATGGAAAGAGTACCTTTTGATTTGCGAAAGGATGATATTCGTGAAGAATATTTACGAAACCATATTGATTGGTTTTTGCAACACCACAATGGTTCCATCGAAAAATTCAAAAAATCAGTTGACGAAATATACGGCGAAAAAATAAAAACCGCACAAAATAAGAAAAAGCAATTAAAACTATTTGAAATTCCAGTAAAAAAATCACATAACAACGCAATGCTCGTGCCAAGATAAATCCGAAACCTTGGAATTGGGAGAAATCCCATGAAACTGGTTAATGTTATCCAGTGGGTGAGAGTCGTAATAGCTCAAGTCCCATCTAACTAAAGTTTACCCAACAGGTTAGTAGTGAAGTCTGCGGGCAAAGCCAGAACGGGAGACCGGAATGGAAGTCCGAAGCCAGATGAATCAAGGATGCAGGCTCTGTATTGAGCCCCGAAAAATGTATAGTTGTGGACATTAGGATAAACAAGCGCTTTGAGTTTTGAGCGCCTGAGAAAGCCGAC
>JAYENE010000227.1:0-3410 GCA_034721935.1 Thermodesulfobacteriota bacterium | reverse complement strand
TGATGTGGTTAAAAATTAGTCGAATTATGAGCATGGAGTCAGAAAAATAAGGCTGGTATTGTAACTTGTTGATTTATATCAAGAATAAAATTAAACAAATAGTAATTTTTTTAAGCGAATGAGAAGTCTTAAGGCAAGTTAACAAGTAACCAGCGTCCCGTATGCTTCCCTATTTTTTAGTATAGGCGTTTAAGATTAAAAGGATAGTTGATATTATCGCCGAAATGATCCCGACCCAAGTTTTATCTCCAAAAATTGCTACAAATATGCCAGTTGTGGTTAAAGCAGATAAGATAATCTGAGATAATTTTATTCTGCTATTTCTCTTTTCAAGAATATCGGAGCACTTTTCATGGGTTTTATGAGTCCAAACAACACGACCATAACATTCCCTAATTTGAGCCTCAACGATTTGATTTTTAGAGATATCGTTCACGTCGCCCTCTCCAATTTATAACTTTCAAAAAAAATTTACAGTGAAGCCGAACGCCAAGGATAACTTGATGAAAAAGCAAACAAAATATGGCTAAAAAGCGAAGAAAGATCGATAAACAACAAATTTTGTAGAAACCAAAAAACGACCAGGCTTTTTCAGTCAGAGTTCATCCGTTTGTTGGGCAATCTATTGATTTTAATGACAGTTATAGACGTTGAACTTTGGAATAAAGAGCGGGCAAGGCATTTTGTCGTAATCTGAATTTAGTGCCGTGATTGTGGCCTGTTCGAGCATCAAAATCTATGAGGATCTGCCCATTTTCTATTGATTCAAGAAAGTTCTCAAGTGAAAGACATTGCAATATCATTATATCGCTGTAGAAAAAATGAGTTTTCCCATCAATTTTCTTTGTTTCCGCCTGTACATAAAAGCAATTAAGCAGTTTTGTGCCGGCTTTATGGAAAAGATCATTAAAACCCCAATATGGTTGCGGATTCAATTCATCCAGGCCGATTCTATCTTTTACAGATTTTAGCCATTCCGAATGTCTATTATCTACCGTACCGGCATCAAATGAAATGAGGATTTTTTTCTCATTCCTATCAACAACGACTTTGAAACCTCTATCACTTCTTGATAAACCGTGTATCGTTTGTCGAAAACTCATTTCATTGCCGGAATATTTATTGCCGGCAAGTTGATGCGCCCAGCCATATTTAGGCAATAGTATTTGAGGCACAAATTTTAAAGCTCTTGGTGAGGGTTCCATATGAAACAAGGTGGTTAATGATGTTGTTTCTTTTCGTTGGCATTTTAATTCCCATTCTGATGCATTTGGAATAGGCAGGTTGTTTTCTTCGATTCCAAGTAAATCTTCAAGGGTATTTCCAATTCCACCCACATTGCCAGACCTGGCATTTGGTATCCAACCTTTTTCTCTGATTTCAATCAAAGACGCTATTAACGACTCTTTAGTAAATATTTTCATAAAATACTACGCCCCTTATTCTGGCTTCCAGAAGTCTAACAAGTATTCGAAAGTTGTGCCCATTGTAATGTAGTTGCTTGGCCACCCGAATATGCCTATTCTATTTACTATATTTGTTCTATCCCAAATAATAGTATTACGCAGCTCATAACCTCGACTCCTTAACTCTTGGATTAGAGAAACATGTATAGTGATACGCTGATTTTCCCACCACATATCCGGCACATTGATGACACAATGGCCTTTTGGCTTGAGCAATGGCAACAATGCTTCATAAATATCACCCATAGCTTTAGTATACTCATCTAATGACATAGTTCCAAGGTCTCTGGCATTTTGTGAATATTGCTCAACTTTAAGATATTGATCATTTTTTCTGTCGCGCCGTGATTTATTTTTTCTTTTTCTATTTAATAGATTTGCATAAGGCGGTGATGTCCATATCAAACTCACAGTATTTGGACTAAGATATAAAGGAATATTTAATGCATCATCTTGAATTGCTATCTGCTTTGTCTTATTGAATAGATTTTTTTGGGAAAGACGTTTTGAGCATAAACTTATATAAGATTCATGAAGATCGAAGCCAACAGCATTTCTGTTTAAATCTTGTGCGGCCACAAGTGTTGTTCCACTGCCAACAAAAGGGTCTAAAACCAGTTCGCCTTCGTGTGTAAATAATTCAACGACTTTTTTTGCTAATGAGATAGGAAATGTCGCTGGATGTAGGTCTTTTTTTCTAATATCTCTTTTCTCATAATAGAATTGCCAAACCCCTAATTGGCTTTTTAACCATTCTTTAGCAGTCATGCAATTAATGTGCGTTTTTCCGCAATCACAAGTTCTTTCATTGCCAATATTAATTTTATGGCGATATTGTTCACAAGCTTCTTTTATGACGTGTAGATTTTCCAATTCCGCTTTTTTTTGTAGCACAGTCGACCTCACATGATTAACATAAATGTAATTATTGAATATCTATAATCCTTATAGCAAATTATTCTGAATGAAGCCAGTTAATCTTCTCTGCCGAACGACGCTAATCAGCCGCGCGGCTTTTTGCGTCGGCTGCATTAGCCTGGTTATGCTATTTTCTTTTTGATATTAATGGCTTAGCCGTGGGCAGTGGGACGCCCATGCAATTATGCGTTTCGTGTATCGTATAGAGATAGTCAATGCCTTGAAACCAATTGTTCACATTTTTGAACTGCCCTGCTTACCTCCTTTTTTCAATGCTTCAACATATCATGTGATGCAATGCTTCTGGAGCATCAATTCTTGCTTTCCTTAGCATAAATAATCACATACAACCACTTAATATGTTATGAAACGCATATTTTCATGGGCGTCCCACTGCCCTACTATGTCGAGCGCTTCATAAACCCTTGAGGTAATTTCAGTTTTTGCCAACGCCTCGCTTTGCGCTTTTTCATAGTTAATCATATCAACAACACGCTCAACCTCGCGCTTGATCATCTGTTTCTGCTGTTCAACGTAATCTGTACGCATTTTATCCGCGCGAATGTTGAAATCTCGATAGTTGGTGACAATATCAATGCAAACAATGATACCCGCAAGCGCTATCAAAAAAACGATTCCCCATAATCGAATAAGTTTGATAAAATTGACTTGTGTTTTCATATTTTCCTTTGTTTATCTTGTCCGGTATAAGCCCAATTGACTGAACTGAGCGGCGGGCTATTTTGTATCCGATATGCCAGGACCTTCCCCCCGTCCGCTCCAGTGATTTGTCGGGCTATTGTATGCCTATGATTTTATGTGTATATTGAGTAGCTTAATAACATCTTTAGGATCATTAGTACGCATGATTCTACCGAACGGATATGGTTTTGGTGGAGACGCCGAAATAGAAAATTCCTCAGGATCTTCAAGGAATTCTTTGATCTCGATCAATGCTTTCTTTGTGAAATCGTCTTTTTCTTTTACAATTTTTGTTTCGACATTTTTAATTAAAGACTTTTTGAA
>JAYENE010000226.1:0-3411 GCA_034721935.1 Thermodesulfobacteriota bacterium | reverse complement strand
TAAAATGTACGTATAATTATAACACGTACACGTTAAAAAGCAAGAAAAAAAGCACGGTTTTTCAACTAACTCGTGCTTATGGAGTTGAATTTTTGGATTAAAGTGTGCGCTTTATCCGATTTTTAGGGTATTAACTGTCTGCCGGGTGACACTTAGTTTTTCTGCCAGGGATGATTCTGTATATCTACATTCCGGGTCTGATGATGCAATATCCCGTGCAATGCAGTCATGGGGTCAGGCTTCGGTTATTAAGGTTATTGGGGGGTTAAAGTACTCAAGTTTTCATACCTGCTTTGGTTATCAGATCGCTGCAGAAATTGTTGTTTACCCAGCTCCGCCCCTTCAGTTACATAGCAAAATATGACATAATTAGCTGTAATTATTAAGTTTTTTGTTTAAAACATCAGAGGTTTTGTGGTACAAAATCGGAATCAGGTAACCTCTTCGGGCTGGTCCTTAAATTCGATCTGAAGCTGATCGATATATTTCCTTATCACGCCTTGGACCAACTGATAGAACAAACACTATCACCTTTTTATGAAGCACTTGATAAACAACCCTGAAATCACCAATTCTCAGCTTTCGAAAATCTCTGAGATTATGGGATAGCGGTGCGCCGAATTTTTCCGGTTCACAGGCAAGCTTTTTGTCGATGGTTTTGATAATTCTTCTTGCAGCTGCAGGTCCCACGCTTTTCAGGTCATCATCCACATCTTTGTGATAAATGATTTCCCATTTCATTTTGCATGCTTCTTCATCATCTCTTTGTGAGAAATGCTTTCCCCGGGATCAAAACTTTGAATCCGTGACAGTGCAAGGGCAGTCAGGCGAAGGTCTTCTATCTCTTCCTCCATTGCCTCGTAAGATTCAATGGACATCAAGATGGCCTTGGGCGCATTGTTTTTGAGGATAATAAATTTATCAGTATCTCCGGCCGCAATTGAACTGAGTGTGGCCGCCGTATTCTTAGCAAGATTTGTTGAAGATAAATAATTTTTTATTCGCATAATAACACCTTTTTTATCAGTATGATTATCCATAAAATAACACTTGGGATTGCCTTGGTCAAGTAGATAGTTGTCAGCGGGGTCTGACCCTGACAAGTGGTTGTTTTTGTGGGATAATCATTGCAATTTTGGGTGTTTTTGGCTCTTAGAGCCGGCATTTTCCCTCGGCAGAACCCAGGAATTGATATATGAGTTGGACAGGATTGGCACAAAAATTCCTGTTTTTATTGATTCTCCCCTGGGTCTTCAAATTACAAAAATATATTCAGCCCTTGATTCCTTCTGGGATAAAGAGGCAAAGGCTCTCAAGGCAAAAGGCGATCATCCTATTGACTTTAAAAATCTTTATGCAGTGGAAAAGTTCCGTGACCATCAACAGCTTTTGGATATAAAAGGTCCTGCCATCATCATTGCCGGCAGCGGCATGTGTACGGGTGGTCGCATACTTGATCACCTGGAACGTGGTCTTGATGATCCCAAAAATGACATCTTTTTTGTGGGATACCAGGCAAAGGGAACCCTGGGACGGCGCATAATTGAGAAAAAAGTTGCAGTCAAGGCCGGTGTATATTCACTTACAGGATATTCAGCCCAAGCAGATCAAAATATGCTGGTCAATTGGGTAAAAGCCATGCCTGAACCGCAGGGAGAGATAAGGCTGGTGCATGGTGAAGCAAAGGCAAAGCAGGTATTGAGTGGGCTTTTGAGTTAAAGCCCAAGCGCTAAGCGGGCTAAGGCTATCATACTGATTGGGGTCGGACCTAAGCAACATATTGATTTGAAAGTATAAATGGCCTCTGCGGAGTCTGGAATTGGCCTTAGAACGCCCATTTTAATGCTCAAAAACCAGTTGTAAGCAACAATGCCCGGAGCCGACAGATATTTTTTGCCTGATTGTGAAAAAGAATCGCTACCGGCGAGCGTTTGGGAAGCTTGCATCAAAATTTGTGAAGCAATATCACAGGCGGTTTAATGCTGAAAAGATTCTGGTACAAGACCTGACCCAAGCCGGCTGTGACAATGTGCGGGATGGCAATGTTTTTCCGGAAAACCCGCTCCCGTGGCATTCCACGTTCTTTGGACATTTGACTTTGGAAAAGTTGCTCAAGGCTCTTTTTGTGTCAAGAACAGATAAAACTCCACAAACTATAGAACAGTGATGTGATCCCATGGGTCAGGCAGAATTGATATATGAACTAAGCAAACAGCTGCCCGTTCCGGCACAGCACGAGATGCTTGATTTTGCGCAATTCTTGGGGATGAAAAAAGGGAAGGCATATGTACGGATCGGCACGATGGATATGCCGGGCAGCGGACATCATCGAACGTCACACTCCGACATTGCCGGGAAAACCCGCATAATGGGCGACCCCCAGCAGCAGAGATACACGAAGAAGACGCAAAATGGAACATAGAAATATTGAAATAAAAGAAGGTGAATGGAACCTGGAAATAATACATTCCTACTTTGAAAGAGGATCTGATTGGGACATAATTGCACTATTACGAGAAGCAAGAAAAAATCCTGAGGTGGCCAAGCTGGTCAAAGAAGCTGTCCAGCACTCTCAAGTATATGGTATCCCTAAGATGTTTAATTTATATTTAAAGCACGTATATGGATTCTAATAGATATTTTGAAGATTGGCAAAAACTGATATTTGCCGCATCAAAGCTTCAAGAGATTATTCCAAATGCCATTTTGGTTGGTGGCAGTGCCGCCTCTGTTCATTTGCAGCATCGGTTTTCATTCGATGCAGACCATACTCTGCAAGATTTGGATACAAATTACGAAAATATACTCAATTTCTTAGAAGATAACAAAAATTGGCAGACTGCAAGAATAACGCCTCCCAAAATTATATTGGGCAATTTTCATGGGGTTGAGACTGGCATAAGACAATTACGCAGAGAAAAACCACTGGAAACTGAAAAAAAACAAATAGGCGATAGAACGGTAACAGTACCTACTTTGCCGGAAATGATACGAATTAAAGCCTGGATGATAGTATCCCGAAACGCATTGAGAGATTATGTCGATTTTGCAGTACTCTGTTATTATCATGGCCTGGATTCAATAAATAAAGTTTTATGCAATTTTGATGATTATTACTTCTCATTCGCTTAAAAAAATTACTATTTGTTTAATTTTATTCTTGATATAAATCAACAAGTTACAATACCAGCCTTATTTTTCTGACTCCATGCTCATAATTCGACTAATTTTTAACCACATCATCGGGTTATGAAAACATTCTTATTGCTGGATTTGAACCCTTGACAGAGTGATTAAAATTAAACTCATTTCATACTTGCTAAAGCAAAAATCAGAGTATTCGCATAACGTATTGATTTATATGGCAATAAAAATTAAACAAACTCCCATTTTTTTAAGCGAATGAAAAGT
>JAYENE010000225.1:0-3414 GCA_034721935.1 Thermodesulfobacteriota bacterium | reverse complement strand
CTCTTGCGCATCAAGGATTCGCGAAAATCCTCGACATATCCACGGGTATGCCTGTGGTTTTCGCAAACCCTTATGCATCAAGATCTCGGCACATATCTTCGCAATAAATCGCTCAACTTAGGTTAAAGATAATTGTAACTATTCAGGTTACTTAGGCTGTAGGCTAAAGGCTGTTAGTTTTTGTGTTCAGGTTACTTAGGCTGTAGGCTAAAGGCTGTTAGCTGTAGGCCTAAATACCTGTGACCTACAGCCTAAAAATCTACTAATAGTCTTCAGTCTAACAGCCTTCAGTCTAATAGTCTTCAGTCTACAGCCTATCTACCTGAGCAGTTAAAGACAATTTAGATAGCGTTGTATTGCTTTGGTATAATATTCAATCTTCTCAGAATCCTGGGAAGATTTAACTCCATGGGTAATGAAATAATCTAATGCATTTTTATAGTTGATTTTTGAGAGGGCTTCTTTATGCTCAATTTCTCTTTTTTTATACATATGATTACCGGTAGCCTGTATTTTTTTTAAGACATCCTTTGTATTAGGCAAATTATTTGACAGCCACCCTAAGTGCTTCAAAACTATCAGGTATGATTCAAAGTATGTTTTAAGAAAGCCGGAAAACAGCTTCAACTCTCTAAAGCCTGCCGAAGTCAGGTTATATGTGTCCGGCAGTGTTGGATGAGGCATTAACACAGCATCATCAATAAATGCCTTTATGTTTTTCCGAATAAAATATTCTGATGTCCTGTCAACATTATATGCAAATTCATTTTTAAAGAATTCCTGAAGAAAATTATATTCAATATTAAGATCAGATGCAGAAAACTGAAATGCATCTTTTTCTAAAATCGTAAGAGCTGTGAATGCCGCGGGAATAAAAAAGGCAATACAGTTGTTTTTATAATATTCCAAAATCGGTCTCTTGTTTTCATTCACCATAAATTGTGCGCCGGTAAATCGGCCTTTTATCTTCGGTGAAGTCTGTGTGATGAGTTTTCTGTTAAGATAAGCATCAATAACCTGTTCAACAGCATAAACATAATCAAGTAAAAGGGTATCCGCCAGCTCGGCTTTTTGTGACAACAGGTAATTCATGTAGATTCCCGCATTTGACATCAAATGTTCATAAGTAAATCTTTTCTTAGAACAATTCAGAAGCGCGCTTGCGACAAGGCCATACGCAGTCACCACCGAAACATTGTTTATGGCATTTATGATCCTGTGCCCAAGATTGCGGGTCAGCGCATTCCGCTCCTTTGATGTCACATCCTGAATCGAAATATTGCTTTGCGATAAAAGCACGTTGAGCGACATAGGCTGGTGGAATTTAATATATATTTTCCCATACCTTTTTTTAAGCAGTTTTCTTGCCTTAATGATCTGCAATATACTTTCGGGCTTTTTTTGTCCCCCTTCGATTTCGTTAAGATATGCGCTCTCCTCCATAACCCTGTCATACCCGATATAAATAGGCACAAATATCATGTCATCACAGGCCCCGTCTTTATATGCGTTAAGCAAAATGGAAAGCAGCCCCAACTTGGGAAGTATCAACTTGCCGGTTCTACTTCTGCCGCCTTCGATAAAAAATTCTATATTAAATCCTTCTTCAAGAAGTTTATAAATATATTCTACAAAAACCTTTGAATAAAGCACGGCCCCCTTGAATGTTCGCCTGATAAAAAATGCTCCTCCCCCTCTGAATATAGGACCCATGGGCCAGAAAGAAAGATTTTTGCCCGCGGCAATAAGCGGGCAGGGCATATTATTGGCATAAAGAAAATATGACAGTATCAGGTAATCTATGTGACTCTTGTGGCAGGGAATCAGAATCAACGGTCCCTTTTTCGACATGCTTTTTACCTTGCCTAACACATCCATATCGACTGTAACCCCTTCAAATATTGTATTTGAAACCCATTTGATCAGTCCCGCAAGGATCTTGATTATTGCTATATTGTATTTGGCGGCAATTTCATCAAGATATTTATCGGCCTTTTTATGTACCCGCTGAATCGGCATATTATGCTTTTTCGAATAATTTTCCATAAAACTTTGAAGGTGATCATTTGTCAGGATGCTTTCTTTAAGCTCTTCGCTTGATTTCAGGGTAGGCCCGATAGTACTCTGGCGATGACGGTTTATCTGAAGCAAAAGATTGCGTCTTAACACAAGCGACTGATATTCAATACCCCGCTGCCGGATTTGCTCAGATTCTAAAAAATGCTTTAAATTAATTGGTTCAGATATTTCCATAAATACCTTCTCGGGATTTTTGAACAGGGCAACCAGGCGCCTTATTTTTCCCGGTTTTTCTTCAGTGCCTAACAGGATATCGGTTATGGTGGGAGTAAATTTATGCGGGTTTTTACTGAAAAATATCAGTTGGGGAACAATAAAAATCGGCCTGTCACCTATTTCAACAGATTGCTGCATTTCGATAAGATATTGCAAGGGATCTGTCTTTTGCTTAACAAATCTGCGGTAAAAGCTCTTTTTTTCAACAAGATACAGCAGGCCTGACCGGCCGTTTATCAGTTCCTGCTTAATGTAGTCGCCGGCATAAGGATCAGGCAAAGACAGGTTGCTGAATATATAATCAAGATATGATAAAAAAATCCTCAGGATACGCGAGACAGGCTGCCATATAAGCACCTTATAATCAAAGCCTATTTCAGGAAAGGCAAGGTTATCCTGCTTATAGCGTGTATAATAAAAAAGATACTCAAAATAACTTTTATATTTGGCAACATAAACAACGATCCCTTCCTTCTGGAGCTTTTTAAGCGTTAGGGTCTGCTCCTTGTTAATCTTAATGCCTGAAAAGAAAAGTTTCAGGAACCAGGAGGATAAAAAACCTATCTTCCCGGGCAAAAAGCAAAGGTAGTGGTTGTGTGTGCCCTGAAGAGCTTTATCGATCCATGCCCTCACGCTGTTTCTAAATTGTATCCATCTATATTTTATCATTGTTTATTTGATGACCTTATATAAATTTTTTATCTAAAATTGATGAACTCGTAAAAATTAAACTTGCATTATTATATTTATTATGTTAATTTTTAAAAATCTATAATTCAACAGAAAAAAATTTTTAATGCACTTTAGTTTAATGGAGGATGGTTTTTTATGAAAACACTAATTGGCGGGGCAATTGCGGCTGTGTTAGGCATCATCGGCGTATCAATTTGGTGGAAACCTTTTTTACAACTTTTAGCCGGCGCTATCCCGGTAATGCTTTTGTTAGGAGGCGGATTAGCTCTTTATCTTGGCTTTGATGAAGTCAAAGATTCCTGGCAGAAAGAAGATACAACGACAAGTAAAGCGCCAAACGTAGAAGATGTTGATAAATACAAACACGAAATAGATGATCTGAAAAAAGAGATTGATACATTAAAAGCAAAAGAAACATCATAAATA
>JAYENE010000224.1:0-13830 GCA_034721935.1 Thermodesulfobacteriota bacterium | reverse complement strand
TTTTATTTGATCGTCGTTATTTCTTAACGCTCACTAACATGCTCAAACAGTCAGCCGTTTTAAATTTAACTGCCCGCCACATCAGGTTGTTGGCAGGTTACTTTTTGAGTTTGTAAATTTCTGATTAATGATCCGTATAATCCCTGCCAGGGAAAATATACAGGAGAAGAGGACTCAAAACGGAAGCCCGCATATCATAACGGCACTGCATGGACATGGCTTTTCCCAGCATTTTGCGAGGCCTGGGTTAAAGCTTATGGCAATAAGGGGAAAGAGACTGCTCTGGCATGGCTTGGAAGCAGCGCCGGGCTTATCGATCAGGGATGCGCAGGTCATGTGCCGGAAATCCTGGATGGGGATTTTCCGCACACCCAGCGCGGATGTGACGCACAGGCATGGGGGCAAGTGAACTATTGAGGATATGGTTACAACTCAAAAATAAATTGTAAAAAAAGTTGTTTTGGGATAAAATTAATTTGTAACACTTTAGCTTTTTGAAAATAAATGCGCTTCAGGTATAATCAAATTTAAACCAGGAAAAACTCACGAATAAGAAATCGTAAAGAAAGAACTTGCCATAACTATAAAGAAATAGTGGTAACTCAACCAAAGAATTAGACAAAAACGGCATTTTAAACCTGGTTCTTTCTTAACGATTTCTAATTCCTTCAAACAGTTTCCTGTTTTAAATCTGATCACACCCGAAGCTTGATTTCAGATGGTTTGTTGCATAACGCTAAAGTATTACATTAATTTTAATTGAAGCTTAATGCAGAAGGTAACTATTCAGTCACGAAGTGAATAATAATTTTATGATCTTGGTGTCTGGCTGAACTATTACAAAAGATGAAAACTTTAACCACAGATACTTTTTTTAACGGCCGCCTGCTGGTCAAACAGAATCGGTCCGGCTACCGTTTTTCGATTGATGCAGTTTTGCTGGCATGTCATATCAGGTTGCGGCCGAGTGACAAGGTCCTTGATCTTGGAACAGGATGCGGAATTATTCCCTTGATTCTTGCGTATCACCATAAAAAAATAAAAGTTTATGGCGTTGAAATTCAAAAGGAGCTTGCTGATATTGCATCCAAAAATGTTAAAGAAAATAGTATGGAAGATCGAATTACCATCCTCCGTCTTGATATGAAAGATCTAAAACAGAATATGATTTCAGCCCCGGCAGATCTGATTGTATGCAATCCTCCATACAGGAAGGCTAAATCCGGCAGGATGAACCCGGATGAACAACGGGCTGTTGCAAGGCATGAAATTAAGGTTAAGCTGAATGATGTTATTGAAACGGCCCGTCGCATGTTACGAACTTCAGGAAGGTTTGTTATGATTTACCCTGCCGAACGTCTTGTTGATATAATTTCGCAGATGCGTTCCGCCGGTATTGAACCGAAATTTTTCCGTATGATCAATTCAAAAAGAGACACAGAAGCAAAACTGATTCTGTTGGAGGGTGTTAAAGGAGGACATCCGGGAATAAAGATCGTCCCACCACTTATCATCTATTGCAAAGATGGTTCCTATACAGATGAAGTAAAAAAGATGACGGGGGGAGTAGTCGAGTAGGTAACAATGCCCTTATATGGGCTGTAACCGTTTACGTGGGGCAGGATTAAGTACCCGTAAGCGCTAAGTTGTTTTTACCCAGGAGGGACTGAAAAAAAATGAACATCGAACATCGAACATCCAACATCGAACGTTGAATTGGAAAAGATGAAGAAACAGAGGAATTAATTAAGATTTTCGTTACGAGTATCAAAACGGCTGAAAAGAAACCACGCCTTGAATGTTCGGTATTGGTTTTTTTATTCGATTTTAAAATAATTTGAAGAGCGGCACGCGGCGCAAGTGTCTGCGCTGCGCGAGCGACATCATTATTCGATGTTCAATGTTCAATGTTCAATGTTCGACGTTCATCTTTCAAAACAACCCCGTATGGCATAAATGCAACCTCCTGGATCGCCTTTTCCACTTTTGAGATAATATCATAAGGCGGTGTTATGACTTCAGCCGGGTTTCGTGGGAGTGGCTTTATGATCATATAAAGTTTATTGACATCAAACAGCAAAAAAATATATTTAAACTATTTCCTGAATTTTGCACGAGTTGGAGGCTTTCATATGCAAGGCATCTAAGGGAGAAGCCATAGTGGACTATTGCGAGCCCTTAGTAACACAGCAGATGGAAGCCTCCGGCTCGCCCGAAGGGTGAAAATTGATGAGATAAAATCGATCATTATCCTTTTTACCCTGTGGGTATTATTTTTTTGATAACATATTTTGCTAAAACCGCTGGTTATCATTATAAGAACAGTTTCTCATCCATATTCATGCAAGATTCAGGTATTTGCTGCCGGAGAGGTGGCCGAGCGGCTGAAGGCCCCGCTCTCGAAAAGCGGTATCCTGTGAATAACGGGATCGTGGGTTCGAATCCCACCCTCTCCGCCAAAAAAGTGCCTAAAGTGCCTAAAGTGAGCTAAAGTGCCTAAAGTTGTGGTACGCCTTCGGCGTGCTAATTTATAACCCAAAGCCACAGGAGTTTGCCACCTTGTGCATTGATGGCTTAAGGAACATACATGCCGGCAGGCAGGCAGGTATAAGATGGCAGAATTCCTTAACTTTAGGCACTTTAATATACTTTAGCTCACTTTAGGCACTCATAAGTTCACGGAGAGATGTCCGAGCTGGCTGAAGGAGCACGACTGGAAATCGTGTGCGCTGCCAAAAGCGGTGCCGAGGGTTCGAATCCCTCTCTCTCCGCCATTTAGAACATAGCTTGCCATCTGTGAGGGCTCGTCAGCCATTTTCCCCTTCAAATTAGTTTTTTTATTTCAAACAACTAAAAAATCAGGCATTTTCGACTTTTTACGAGTTCATCAAAATTAATACCAAAGACATTGATTATAAACTTATTAAGCCTTTAATCTGGTGGGAATAAAATAACAGGATGAAAAAACAGGATGTTCAAAAAGGCGAAATAATTATTTATAAAACAGCTGATGAGCAAATTCAGTTGAAAGTTAAGCTTGAAAAAGAAACAATTTGGTTTGATGCGCATCAGATAGCCTTGCTTTTTGGAGTAAATAGGCCGGCTATTGTCAAACATATCAATAAGATTTATAAGACAGGAGAATTAAGCAAAAAATCAACCTGTTCCATTTTGGAACAGGTTGCCGCAGATGATATTGACACGAAAAAGCTTTTTTAACTAAATGCCGCCCAGGAAATTATTTGTATGTCTTATATTGTTCTTGCACGCAAATACCGTCCGCAAACATTTGAGCAGGTTATTAAGCAGGACCATGTTACCCGGACTTTAACCAATGCGATTTCATTAAATCGCGTTGCCCACGCAATTTTGCTTACAGGGCCCAGAGGCACCGGAAAAACAACTGTCGCCCGTATAATGGCAAAGGCCATGAATTGCGAGAATGGCCCTGCTCCTGTTCCGTGCAATAAATGCAGGTCCTGCCGTGAAATCACTTCAGGCAGTTCAGCCGACGTGTATGAAATTGACGGCGCATCAAATAATGGTGTAGAGCAGATCAGGGCTTTGTGTGAAAACATTAAGTATATGCCGGCATACAGCCGTTACAAAATATATATTATTGATGAAGTTCACATGCTCAGCAAAGGCGCATTTAACGCCCTCCTAAAGACCCTTGAAGAGCCGCCGTCCCATATCATGTTTATTTTTGCCACTACCGAGCCAAACAAGATTCCGATAACAATTCTTTCCAGATGCCAGAGATACGATTTCAGGCATATAGATATTGAGTCGCTTTCTGAGCATATGAAAGATCTCTGCGCCAAAGAAGGGTTTGATATACCTGTTGAGAGTCTGGAGCTTATTGCTCGCGAAGCAGGAGGAAGCATGAGAGACGCCTTAAGCCTTCTTGATCAGGTTATCTCTTGCGTGCAGGGATCTATAACGCATGACAAAGTGTTGGATATTTTAAGCGTTATTGACAGGAAAATTATTTTTGATATTTCCGGCGCTGTTTTACGCGGGGATCTTCCGGCGATTCTTGATATTTTGGATGATATTTATGCCCGTGGTTATGAAATGCAAAAGCTGTATGCGGATCTAATTGAACAATTCAGAAATTTGTTTGTTGTAAAGATGGGCAAAAATATCAGCAAGCTGGTAAATCTTCCCGCGCATGAAATAGACCTTATGCGCGATCAGGCAAAGGATGTTTCGCCGGTCTTTTTAAACCAGATTTTTGATCTTCTTTTTAAGGAGGAGCCCGCGATAAAGTTTTCAGCCCAGCCAAAGCTGGGGCTTGAAATGCTGTTTTTCAAGATGTTCCAGATAAAACCGGCCATGCCCATCGACCTGCTTATTGAAAAGCTCGATAATCTTAAAAATGAGACCTATGAAAAAAGGAGTCAGGAGATTTCCGAAGACCAGGCATCCTACGATTATCGCGAAAAAGGTGCGGAATGGCCAACGGAAACTAAGTCTTTAAAAGAGTCTGCTGCACAAGCCCATGTTTCAGGTCAAGACAATCTTGATCTGACCAATCTTGATCTGACCAATCTTGATCTGACATGGGAAAGGCTGCTTGATATTTTTCTGAAAAACAGTCCTATGCTTGCCGCAAGCCTGAAAAAATGCGCCCTGAAAAGGCTGACGGAACATAGCCTGGAAATCGAAATTAACGGCAACGGTTTTAACGTTAGCACGATAAAGCGCAGTAAAAATGTGGCTATTATAGAAAAAGTATGCGAAGATTTTTTTGGTAAAAGCATGGATTTGACATTAACGGTTAAAGACAGCCAAAAAAAAGGCAACCAGGAACATAAAATAGACAAAGAAAGCCGTTTGAAACAAGAGGCCTTAAGCCACAGCCTGGTTGCAGACACAATAGAAATTTTTAATGGACGGGTATTGGATGTAAAAATATTATAGGATCATCTCCAAAAGAGTTGGCAGGATGATAAGGGGTCAGGCGGTCAAGCATTAATTATTCACAATTAACAATTGATTATTTTTTCTGCGTGAATATCATCGCCTTTATTCATATTTAACCTAAATTGAGCGATTTTTTACTCGATCTGCACCGATCTCTTGCGCATCAAGGATTCGCGAAAATCCTCGACATATCCACGGGTATGCCTGTGGTTTTCGCAAACCCTTATGCATCAAGATCTCGGCACATATCTTCGCAATAAATCGCTTAACTTAGGTTAACAATTAATAATCAATTGTTAATAATTAATTTTTAACTTAGCGCTTAAGTGGGTCGGGTTAGAGAAGACTAATCGGGAGAAAAAACCCAACATTATAGGAGGTATTTTTTTATGAAAGGCACGGGCAATATGATGAAGCAGGCACAGAAGCTTCAATCCAAGATGGCAAGCCTGCAGAAAGAGATGGCTGAAAAAACTGTCGAAGCAACAGCAGGCGGAGGCATGATAAAGGTCGCAGCAGACGGCAGGCAGCAGATTCTGTCTATTCAGATAGAAAAGGAGGTTGTGGATCCTGATGATGTTGAGATGTTGCAGGACCTGATATTAGCGGCGGTAAATGACGCTCTGGCAAAGTCAAATGAAATGGTTTCAGCAGAAATGAGCAAGCTTACAGGCGGGTTGAAAATACCGGGATTGATGTAATATGAGCTTTTATCCGTCATCTATCTTGAATTTGATTAAAAATATATCAAAATTGCCGGGAATTGGCGAAAAAACAGCCGAACGTCTTGCAATGCATATATTGCGCGTTCCGCGCAGGGAGGCTGAGCAGCTTGCCCGCAGTATACTGGAAATGAAAGACAAAACAAAACTGTGCTCAAGATGTTATGGTTTGAGCGACAGCGATATCTGTAATATTTGCAGTGATCAGACAAGGTCGGCCGCTATATTATGCGTGGTGGAGCAGCCTGCTGATATGGTTGCCATTGAAAAATCAGGTTCTTATAAAGGATTATATCATATTCTTCAAGGGGCGCTTTCTCCAATGAACGGAGTAGGGCCGGATAAGATCAGGATCAAAGAGCTTATATCAAGGATAGAGAAAAACAGGATTAAAGAGGTTGTGCTGGCAACAGGCACAAATGTTGAAGGTGAGGCAACCGCCTCTTATATTGCGCAACTTCTTAACAAATATCCGGTTAAAGTAACGAGGATAGCGTCCGGAGTGCCGATGGGGGGTGACCTGAAATACGTGGATCAGGTTACCTTGAAAAGGGCAATTGAAACCAGGCACGCGGTTGATTTTGGCGGTTAATGATATGAAACCATCCGATATTTTCAAGTGTGAAAAATGCGGTGATTGTTGCAAGGGGTATGGTGGAACTTATGTTACTGCGAACGATATTGAAGCCATAGCCGCTTATTTAAAAACAGATCCCGAAAGTTTTATTAAAGATTATTGTTATATGTCTGGAAGCAGGCCGGTTTTGGCGCAGAAAAAGGATGGTTACTGTATATTCTGGGATAAAATCTGCACGATTCATCCGGCTAAGCCTAAAATGTGCAAACAGTGGCCTTTTATCAAAAGTGTATTAATAGATGTAAATAACTGGCAGGTCATGGCCGGTTTCTGTCCGGGCATACGTATAGATGTGCCTGACGACATAATCAAGGAATGCGTAAGAAAAGAACTTTTAAAGAATCAATAATGATGAATTCGTAAAAAGTCGAATTCATCAGGTGTTAAGTGTTATGTGTTAGGTGTTATGTAAAAGCAATTCGCTGTTTAATCATATACCTAACACTTAACACCTAACACCTAACACCGTAACTTCTCAATAAGTCCGGGCAATAGCATCTACCGAAGTTTTGTCAATTAGTGATGAGAAATCTCCCGTAGAGGCGGCTTTACGCCGCCTGCCGAGTCGATTCGGGCGGGATAAACCCGCCCCTACGGCTGTATTTCCGAATATTGCCAGAGGTTATTGAGAAGTTACCTAACACTTAACACCTAGCACCTATGTTATTATTATGATTGGAATATTTGATTCAGGAATTGGGGGTCTGACAGTTGTTCGGGCGCTTATGGAGCAGCTTTCAGGTTATGATATCATCTACTTTGGTGATACTGCCCGAACCCCATATGGCAACAAGAGCCCTGATACAGTTGTCAAATATGCCATTGAAAACACAGATTTTCTTTTAAGCAAAGGAGCTGAAATTATTGTCATGGCATGTAATACAGCTTCAAGCGTTGCAACAGAAAAGTTGGCTGAAAGGTTCGATGTTCCGATTTTTGAAGTTATCACGCCGGCTGTAGAACTTGCAATAAAGACTTCCGGAAAGTCCGGAATCGGCGTTATCGGGACAAGGGCTACAATAAACAGCGGCATCTATGAAAAAAAGATAAAGCAAATGAATCCTGATGCAAAGGTTTATTCGTTTCCGTGCCCTCTGCTTGTCCCATTGGTAGAGGAGGGGTGGCTTAAAAAACCGGAAACAAGGATGATAGTAAAAAAATATCTGCATCCCTTGAAGGTCAGGCAGATAGACACCCTTATCCTTGGTTGCACCCATTATCCAATCTTAAAAAACATCATACAGCAAAAAGTCGGCAAAAGGGTAAACATAATCGATTCTTCTATAGCCATAGCAGGCAAGGTAAAGGATTTTTTAGAAAATCATGTTGAAGTTGACAGCATGTTAGATAAAAAAGGGAAGTGCAGGTTTTTTGTGTCTGATGTAACAGAGCAGTTTAAAAAAATAGCAAAAGACATGCTTAAAAGAACTGTTATTCTTGAGCATGTAAGGATATAAGGAGAGAAAACCGTGAAAGACAAAAAAGGGTTATACTATTATCCGTTTCCCGGAAATAAACAGATCCGCACATATGTCCGCGAATCCGAAGGAGACATCTGGTTCAGGCTCTGGAGTAAAGAAGACCCGGGCCTGTGGATGGAACACGGGTGGGTGCCGTACGGGGCAATCAAGCGGGCTGCCGGTATGTTCAAGCGCGGTAGTTTTGATCCTGACCAGGCTTACGATATCCGGGTGGCAAAGGCGCTGGTTGTGGAAAGCGGCTCTTTTTAACTCAAGTTCCTTAATGTGTAACAGTTCAGACACCAAGACACCAAGATTATAAGCAACCGTTCAGAGGTTCAAGGTTCAGGATAAAGCTATTAGCCATTAGCTGTTAGTTCTTAGCTAAAGGCTAATTGCCTCGCCTGAACACAAACGCCTGAATTTCGTATATCTGGGTACGGTGAGTGCGATGGCGGGCAGGTAAAAGCTAACTGCTAACAATCTTCGATTTAAAAATATTGGTGCATAGCAGTTAGCTCGGCGCTCCAAGAAAAATAACCCTGAACCTCTGAACCGTGAACCTGTGAACGGGTACGTCTATAATATAATTCTCTTAAAATTCATAATTCATAATTGAGGAATTGCGAATTTAGGAATTTAGGAATTGAATCCGCCTGCAGCGGACTATTGATTTTAATCCCTCAATCCCCAAATCATATGATTATGAAAAAATATTGACAAATAAATATATTTGGCATATTTTAATTAATTGAGGATGCGGGCATAGCTCAGCAGGTAGAGTACAAGCTTCCCAAGCTTGGTGTCGCGAGTTCGAATCTCGTTGCCCGCTCCATGTGTGTGTCCGCCTTTTCATTTATAAAGGTTAGTTAAGAGACCATTGAAAAATGTTCAATTTTGTTCAAGTTCAAGGAAGGCGAAAATTTTAACTGGAGGAATATATTGAATATTTCGAGGATTAAAATTTTAGCCTGACGCAGAAATTGGGCAAAAGGGGGCGTTTTGCAAAGGTCTCTTAAGAGATATCTGGAGAAAGAAGACGACCTTCGGTAATCTCCTTGACGGTGGAATTTTTATCTATGTGTTTGGATTGGAGTGAATTTTTTCTTATGGTTATTTTGATGAACAGATAAAATTTCTATCTATTTGAAAAGAATTATAAATGAGAAGAAACGGGCTTTTGCCCGTTTTTTTTTGATATGAGTTATAGACAGGTGAAAACTCAAAGAGAAAAAATAAAGAGATCGGAATTAAGTGGAAAAGACCGGCAATTTAAAGCACGGTTTCGGGCGACGCAGAAAGAAATCGTTAGCCGGATAAAGGAGTTGGCACAGCCATTATGCGAAGTCGAAGGCATGGAGCTGGTTCATGTTGAGTGTCAGCGGGAATCCGCTGGTATGATAATCCGTCTTTATATAGACAGGCCCGGAGGAGTTACACTGGATGACTGTGTGCATATCAGCCGTCAGATGAACAATTTTATGGATGTTGATCTAAACGAATCGGATTTTCAAAGTATTGGGCCATACAATCTGGAGGTTTCATCTCCAGGGCCTAATCGGCCTCTTGGAAAAAGGGTTGACTTTGAAAGGTTCAAAGGACAAATCGTTGAAATTAAGACCTTAAAACCTGTTGAGGGACAAAAAAAATTTAAGGGCGTTCTGCTGGGCATGTCAGAAGAAACTGTTGAGCTTTTAAGCAACGACAAGACGATTGCTATTCCTTTTCAGGAAATTACCAGGGCGCGACTTATTAATTATAATGGAGAAAATCGATGCTTATAACAGACATTAAGCGTGTCGTTGATCAGGTTAGTCGTGACAAGGGTATTGAACGCAAAGTTCTTATTAAGGCTCTTGAAGAGGCGCTAAAATCGGCTGCTAAAAAAAAGTTTGGAAGCAAAGTCGATATTGAAGTGCAATATAACGAAGAAACAGGTGAGATAGAGGTGTTTCAGTTTAAAGAGGTTGTGGAGAAGGTAACCGACCCTGATCTTCAAATCAGTATGGAAGAAGGATACAAGCTGGATTCGGAATGTGCTGCTGGCGATAGCCTTGGCACAAAAATGGATACCTCAGCATTTGGCAGGATAGCTGCGCAGTCAGCCAAACAGGTTATTATTCAGAAGATGAAGGATGCGGAAAATGATGCAATTTACTCCAGCTACATCGACCGAAAAGGTGAAATAATAAATGGAATTGTTCAGCGCATTGACCGTGGAAACATGATTGTCAATCTCGGCCATACAGAGGGTATCCTTCCGGCCAGAGAGCAGGTTCCAAGAGAAACATATCGACGTGGCGATCGAATTAGAGCGTATATAATGGATGTGCTGCATGACACTCGCGGGCCGCAGATTGTTCTTTCCAGGACGCACCCTAATTTTCTTGTCAATCTTTTTAAAACAGAGGTTCCTGAAATTAATGAAGGGATTGTCAATGTCATGGGTACGGCTCGTGAACCCGGAGTCAGGGCAAAATTTGCGGTAGCATCAAATGATCCTGATATAGATCCGGTTGGAGCATGTGTTGGAATGAAAGGAAGCCGTGTGCAGAACGTTGTTCAGGAACTCAGAGGTGAAAAGATAGACATTATATCCTGGCAGATTGATCCTGCAAAATTTGTGTGTAATGCTCTGGCGCCTGCTGAAATATCCAGGGTAATTATTGATGAAGAGAATCGTTCAATGGAAGTAATAGTCCCTGACGAATTTCTGTCAATAGCTATTGGGAAAAATGGCCAGAACGTAAGACTTGCTTCAAAATTGACCAAATGGCGCCTTGATGTTATAAGTGAGGCGCGTTATAGCGAGGCCATGCGGAATGGTTATGACTCTCTGGTAGCATTGCCCGGAGTGAGCATAAGCATGGCGGATACGCTGTATGAAAAGGGCTGCTTTTCTGCTGAAGAATTAGGTAACGCCGCGGTTGAAGATTTGATTCAGATCAGAGATGTTGGCACAAGAGAACAAGCTGAAAAACTAATCAAAACCGCAAAGGATCATGCAGCAAAGATAAAAGAGGTTGAGGCAACATCTGAAGAAGCATTGGTTGACGATTCGCATGAGCCGATTACTCAAAACGGATCAGAGACTTCATCCTTATCAGATGATCAAAAAGATTTTGGCGAAGAAGCGGGTAATGAAGAAAATGTGCCGGAAAAGGATTAATATCACGCCAATGGATGCAATAGCATTAAAACATTCAAATTTGAGGGGGATTGATGGCAAAAATCAGAGTATATGAGTTTGCCAGGACTCTTAACATACCAAATAAGATACTCCTTGAGAAGTTAAGGGGTATAGGCATTTCAATAAAGAGCCATATGAGTTCTCTGGATGAAGAGACAGTGGCCAGAGCCAGGGTCGAGCTTTTTGGTCCAAAGGCTCAGGAGGTCGAGGTTACGCGCGTTAAACCAACTATTATTCGAAGACGCAAAAAGACTGTCAAGGCAAAAGTGGAGGCTGAAGCAGCGCCTCTGAAACAGGTAATCCCTCTTGAAAAGAAGGTTAAAGAAAAACCGGTTGAGAAAAAGGTTGCTGAAAAGAAGAAAGAGCTTCCCAGAATAATCGAAGAGCCTGAGCAAGCTGTTGAACCGGTTGAGCCGCAAAAAAAGGAGAAGGTTGCTGCCAGATTAAAACCCGCAAAAGCCCTGAAACCTAAAAAAGCGCTAAAGAAAGAGATCCCGGCGAAGATTATAAAGATGCCGGTAACTCCCAAGAAAAGAGTTGAAATTGAGCCAAAACCCGAGACAGAGTTAAAACCTAAAAAAATCCTGGCTGAGACAACGGAAGTTCCTGTTAAAAAAAATAAGAAAAAGGTCGAGAAAAAACAGCCTGCAGAAGATATTGCGGATAAAAAGTTTTTCAAAAAGAAAATTTCCTTTCGAAAAAAAGAGATCGTAGAAGGCAAAGACCTTTATACCAGGGGATATCCAGGCCGAAAAGGCCGCAAGGGCGCTAAAGGAAAAATGACGGTTCATGGGCAAAAGCCGCTGATCACCATACCTAAAGCCATTAAACGAAGGATTAAAATTGATGACGTTATTGTTATATCGGATCTGGCTAAGCGCATGGCGGTTAAAGCAAGTGAAATAATAAAAAAACTTATGTCATTAGGTGTTATGGCGACCGTCAACCAGGCAATAGACTTTGATACAGCGGCTATTATTGCCGGAGAATTTAATTATGAAGCTGAACAAGCCCCTTCTGTAGAAAAACTTATTTTAAAGACCGAAAAGGATGCTCCTGACAAGCTGATTGCCAGACCACCTGTTGTTACCATTATGGGGCATGTGGATCATGGTAAAACATCTCTCCTCGATGTGATACGTAAAACCAATGTAACCGATATCGAAGCCGGTGGTATTACACAACATATAGGCGCATATTGTGTTTCTGCAGATAAGGGTCGAATCGTTTTTTTAGACACTCCAGGGCATGAAGCTTTTACTGCAATGCGTGCCCGCGGAGCCCAGATTACAGATATTGTAATTCTTGTTGTTGCCGCTGACGATGGTGTTATGCCGCAGACAATCGAGGCTGTCAATCACGCGAAAGCCGCAGAAGTGCCGATAATTGTAGCCGTTAACAAGATCGACAAAGCAGGTGCTGATCCTGAACGCGTTAAACGTGAACTGGCCGATCTGGGACTTGTGCCTGAGGATTGGGGCGGAGATATTTTCTTTATTAATGTTTCTGCCAAGGAGAATAGGGGCATAAACAATCTGCTTGAGATGATACTCCTTCAGGCGGAATTATTGGAGCTAAAGGCGAATCCTGACAAGCTGTCAAAGGGTCATGTGATTGAAGCAAAGATTGACTCTGGCAGAGGGGCTGTTGCCACAGCGCTTGTACAGGGAGGCACTCTTCATGTGGGTGATTCGGTAGTTTGCGGAATACACCACGGAAAGGTTCGCGCGCTATTGAATGACAAGGGGCAGATGGTTAAATCCGCGGGGCCGTCAATGCCTGTGGAGGTAGTCGGCCTTTCCGGTGTGCCTAATGCCGGAGACGATTTTATCACGCTTTCCGATGATAAAAACGCAAAACAGATCAGCTTGCATCGTATCCAGAGCCAGCGCTCTAAAGAATTGGCAAAAACAGGTAGATTAAGCCTTGAAAAACTTTATGAGAGTATGCAGGAAAACGAAGTTAAGGATTTGAATCTTATAATAAAGACAGATGTGCAAGGCTCTATCGAGGCGCTTTCCGATTCTCTCACAAAACTTTCCAATGATGAAGTTAAAATAAATATCACCCATGCAGCTACCGGGACCATAACCGAATCGGATGTTTCCCTGGCCGCGGTATCGAAAGCGATAATTATCGGCTTTAATGTACGTTCAAGCCCAAAGGTTCAGGCATATGCAAATGAGGAAAATGTCGATATACGTCATCATAAGGTTATTTATAATGTTATCAAGGAGATCAAGAATGCAATCCTTGGCATGATGTCTTCTACTTTTGAAGAACAGATCCTTGGCAGAGCCGAAATTCGCGAAGTTTTCCATATCCCCAAAGCAGGCAATGTTGCCGGTTGTTATGTGACTGATGGAAAAGTTGAGAGAGGAAAACCCGCGCGTGTTCTTAGAGACGGCGTTATCTGTTATGACAGCAAGATTTCTTCGCTGCACCGTTTTAAAGAGGACGTCAAGGAGGTTCAGAGCGGCTATGAATGCGGAATCAGCATTGAAAAATACAACGACATCAAAGTTGGCGATATAATTGAATGCTACTACCTGGAAGAGATTAAGCCAAAGATGGAAGAATAAGAATCCTGGCCCAGATGACCAGGCTGTGGCTATCCCCGGAGGGGATTTGCTTTGTTGGCAGTTCATTGATTTATTGAAATCCCAAATTACAAATTACAAATTACAAATTACAAACAATTGCCAATGACCGAAATTCGAAAATCCAAACAATGTCTCGTCCTGAAAAGTTTTGGTTATTGTAATTTGATAGTATAGGAATTTCCATTTTATGCCTAATGAATTCGGTACCATAGGATATAGCTAAATTTTTTTGAACATCGAACATCGAACATCCAACGTTGAACATCGAATAATGAAATCGCTTCGCTCT
>JAYENE010000223.1:0-3419 GCA_034721935.1 Thermodesulfobacteriota bacterium | reverse complement strand
GCACATGGGATCAGTGGAATTTTAACGAGTGTGACGATCGTTTTGGAGACGACTGGCCTGGAAGGATACCGGCTCAACTCGTCGCGCACACACTGTTCTATTTCACAAAACCCGGCGATCTTGTCCTCGACCCAATGGCCTGCGGCGGCGTTGTCCCTGATGTATGTCTCCTCTTTGAACGAAAATGTCAATCCTTTGACATCGCCACAAAAGATAACCGACCGGAAATCCAGCGCTACTATTGGGACCTCCAAAATTGGACATGGCCTGTAACAAAAAAGCCGGATCTTATCTTTTTCGATCCGCCCTATTTCAGCAAAAAAGAGAGGGACTATGAGAAAAAAACTAATGCAGAGTTCCCCTCCATTTCATCTTATACAAAGGAGGAGTACGAAAGTTTTCTTGAAGGTTTCTTCCTGCTGGCCCATAAAAAATCAAAAGAAACGACCAACATGGCCTTCTTAAATGCTGATTGGCGCGATTTTGAATCCACACCAGCCTCAAAAGAGAAACCCGATAAATCAATCACAATATTCGACTACCACAGGCTTCTATCTAAAACAGGATGGAAAGTAACCCATCGAATAGAATGCCCCCTGTCCTCTGAACGTCTAAGCGGAAACCAGGTACAGAGGATGCAGGACAAACGTATTTTAGGAACCGTCGGAAGAACCTTGCTGATCGCAAAAAGATCATAATAGCCGTATCCACTCCCCGGTAACTATAATGACACCTGGAAAGCCAATATCTGCGATAAGGTCAAAAGGTAACAACGTACCGCATTACCGTTTTAAGAGCCAACGATTGGTGGGAAGACTGTTGGAATCAACGGACCGAAGAATTAATGGCCGTATGATGATTACATAATGACTACAACAGGGTTGATTTACACCCTGACACCTTGACGTTGTTTACTATTAAAAAGATGGGCTAAATCAAAAATTCCCACATTTTATTTAAGGCTGGAGTGATTAGAATTTGACTTGGCCAACAGCCCGTCAAGCTTTAACTCCAATTCAAGAAGGATTATAGGACAGCTTCGTCCTCCTTCCTTCACCTCACCACTGCCCTCACAACCTTCACCAGTAACCTTAATTTATCCTCATCCGCCTCTTTAAGTAAACCATCCAAGATTTCTTTCAACTCTCGTGGGTTGGGGGTTTCATGGGAATAAGGGACGCTGTTACCTTCTGAACTTAGCGAATATTTATGGGACGATGGTAGTTTCGTTAGTTTGTCATCTTTTATAACGGTGAGTGTAAATTTTCAAGAGAAACAACGGTGTCAGGTCTACACCTTTGGCACATTCAAATTTAGAGCGTCTAAATCGCCATTATTTTCTTGACCAGCTTTTGGACCGTCTCTCGTTCCCACGCTCCTGCGTGGGAATGCATACCGGCTTCGCGCGTTCCCATGCTTCTGCGTGGAAACACATACCAGCTTCACCATGCTCTGCTTCCCTTAGTTCGCGGCAGGAAAAGCCACCAACTCACTATGTTGCCGCTCCCATGCTACTTATTCATTCCCACGCAGGAGCGTGGAAACGAGGCGCCATAAAAAATACGGCCCAAATTCCGGTCAAGAAAATTGAGTCAAAAAGCCCGTTTTTGGACGCCCTAATTCAAATTCCCCCTTCAAAGGGGGAATTTGAAGGAACGGCCATTAAGTCAACGGCATTGACGCTGCACCGTCTAAGTAATAATCTTTCTATATATCTGATGGCTTATAAACATTAATCCACTCGATGTTATCAAAATCGTTGTCATTGGTTATCAATTGGTCAATGTTTTTGTTGAGAGGTAATGTGTTTTTCAAAATATTATATTTTATCCCAACATTCCATAATTTGCAAATCATTTATGCGTAATAGGACGCTCATCAGATTATAAGTTTCTGTGTTTGATAATATCGCGGGTCGTAAAGGGCAAATACTATCCATCGTTATGCACATGCCAATGCAGAAAAATTATTGTTTAAGTTTGCACACATGCGGAGCAAGGGGATGCTGGTGACTTGAGACTGCAGGGTTCTTCAATAAAACGGAAGGCTTTTTGTGTCTGTTGAGAAATGACTCTCGTTTGAAATTGCACCCATTTTGGATCTGGATTTGATCTGACCATGAGATCATAACCTTTAATTTTGCTGTTTACTTTTATTTTACCATATGGTATAAAATACCATATGAAAGCCAAGCTAATCTATCATGAGAAATTTATGTATGCTGATGGCGCCGTTCGTGAGATGGTTCTTTGGCAGCTCCCCAAAAAGACTTATGACAGACCATATGGATTAAAATACCGTCTTTATTACGGACTTGCTGACGGAACTTGTCTTGTTCGTTATGACAACGAGTCAGGTAAAGGTGATCACAAACACATTAAAGACCAAGAAGAACCTTATCGGTTTAAAGATGTGGAAACCCTGGTAGCGGATTTTCTTGAAGAAATTGAGAAAGTAAGGAACCAATATGAAAAAACAAATTGAAATCGGAGTAGGCGACGCTGTAATCACGGCTAAAGGTTTTATCAATGCTTGGCGGCGCGCTGAACGCGGTGAAAAGGTTGAGACCGACCGGCGGCTCAACTTTGAAAACTTGGAGATGCTTCTTAAGACGCTTACACCTGGAAGATGGATTTTGCTTAAGAAACTGCGCTCAAGTGGTCCTATGAGTATACGCGTTTTGGCGGATGAACTGGGACGCGATTACAAAAACGTCCACACAGATGTGCGGCGGTTGGAACTTATCGGGCTGATTGGCCGAACAAAAAACAATAAAATAGACGTTACCTGGGACATGGTGGAAGCGCGGCTTATGTTGGCGGCATAAACAGGATCTATAGGATTTATTTTTGATTTTTCAGCTTCTCCGTTTGGATTGTTAAATCGCGGGAGTCTGTTGTGAAAAACTGATACATTCCAATCCTTCCGGGCAGATATATCTATCGAAGCCTAACCTGTCTTTTTCAACAGCACACGGTTTCAGTTCTTCTTGCGCACTGGCGATACCTACCAGCAGGCTCAATAATACCAGTAGTGTTCCAGACATAATTTTATTGTTCAATAACTTTCTTTTCATTTGAGTGTAACCTTTTTACGTGCATTCTTTCTTAGGAAATTTCCACAAATAAAAATACCCATTTTCAGGGAAGTCCCTTATAGCGTAGCGTAGGGCTTTAGCCCTGCGCTACGCTATTTGAGAGAATGCATGCAAAAAGGGCAAAATAGGGGCAAAATAGGGGACGCTCTCAACTATTAAACTTGCTTCTTGTTTTAAGACATGTTATCTGAATTTCATGCCAAGAAAATCACGAATCGATGCTTCGGGAGCATTACACCATATTATTGTCAGGGGAATTGAAAAGAGAAGAATATTTGAAACTGATGCGGACAGGGATAATTTTTTAAACAGATTAGGCGAT
>JAYENE010000222.1:0-3436 GCA_034721935.1 Thermodesulfobacteriota bacterium | reverse complement strand
ATCTCTTGCGCATAAAGGCTTCGCAAAAATCCTCGACATATCCACGGGTATGCCTGTGGTTTTCGCAAACCCTTATGCATCAAGATCTCGGCACATATCTTCGCAATAAATCGCTCAACTTAGGTATAAAGAAATTAATGTAATTGAGCAAATAGTCATACAATAAACGATATTTTAACCAGATTTTTTCTTAACGATATCTAAATACGCTCAAACAGTTTCCTGTTTTGAATTTGATCACACCTGAAGCTTACGCGCATCTGGTTTGTTTCATAAAACTAAATTGCTACAAAATATCCTTTATTTTCTTAAGTTCATTTTCAGTAAATTCTTTTGTGCATTTTTTCTAAACCTTCTTTTTTGATCAGGGTATCGCGATTCCAGATTGAACCTTGTAATTGTTACCAATTTTTCTGTTTGGTCATCTGTTAATTTTATATCCAGCATTTCCGCAAGTCTTTGCAGATTGTGGATATAAGGAGCATGTTTCCCTTTTTTTAATACAAAAAGCCCTTTTAACAGTTTTCAATTGCAAGATGATCGAAAAATAAGGAATAAGAGTAATTATTTTTCTCATAAAGATGATCGGCAACATTCAGCGCTTCTAATGCTTCTTCAAGCCAGTATTTTTTAATTTCCTGAACATTAATTTTCTTTTTTTCAAAGTTACCATTACCTAAAATATGGAATAGCAAAAGACATAATAGTTCACCGCCCGCTTTGCTCAAGACGCAGAGGACGCTGAGGTTATCTTCCCTCTGCCCCCTTTTTTTTGCGTCTCTGCGGTGAGCCATTGCAATTTTGTTACATAGGGCTGAACTGTTACCAAAAGACTTAATTAAACCGCATGCTATAGCCGGTCAGTTGCGCAAACGATTGGTTAAACTTTCTCCTTACAATTATTCAACATAGCCTGCCCCGCTTGCCCCGTAGCTCCGGCAGATGGTACTGGGGTGAAATCATGTTTGCTTTTATTTAACTGGGGTCAACTACGTTCTTAAGTTTAATTACCACGTCAACTTATAAACTAATAACGTCGCAAGTTCCCTTGATTATATTGGGGCGCTCAATAGTGCATGCAATAAAAACTGCACCATTTTCCCTGATAATGGTGCAGTTTTTGGTGCACACTATTTATTTTTCACCATTTTCTTTGCGGGTATATACCCAAATCGTACCAGCGCCCTTTCCGCTTGTATTAACAGATCCTTCGTCTCTCAGTTCAGCCATAAACCGCTTTACCTGGTCTCGGCTATCTCTTGTGATCTTTCGAATTTCAGTATTGGAAAGACCTGTTTCACCATGTTTCGCTTTCTGTTTCAATATGCTTAAAATACGAGTTTTAGCGGTTTCACGCTCAATGCGACGATTCCATACTGAAATGTGAGCGGTGCCGATTTTTCTGTATATCTCCTGATGCAGCATCCAGTAAGTCCCTCGACCTGTTCCACCTCGTTCAAGATAGCCAAAATTGCTTTCCATTCTGCTCAGGATTTCCCTTATTTCAGTTTTACGTCGTTGACAAATTCTGGCTGCGATGGTGGTGTCTATCTCCGAATGTCCCAGTAAGTATTGAATGATAAGCAGGTGGTCTAAAGAAAGAATGCGACCTTTTTTGCCTTCTTCCGCTACAAACATTCGGAAAGGAACAGACATTTCTTCGGCCATGAATATAAGTGATACAGAGTCTCCCTGGTCAGATATTAGAGGTGGTTCCTTACCCTCGATTAGCATGGCCGTAAACATTCTCGGAATACCCAGGTTGCTGCGATTTATGAGGCGTAGACGCGTCATGGCCTCTACCAGGAGTGGATTGCGGGCAACCGGCATGTGATGAAGGATATTGTCGGGTGAGATACCACCGATAAAACCTCCGGCATTTGATATTTCAATTTTATCGGGAAACTGTTTAATTATGAGTGGGGCAGCTATTTGATAGTCTGAATGGCAAAATGCATTCATCAGGGCTTCACGAAGGGCAACTTCAGGATAAGAGCGATATTCAAAGTGAAATAATCCCTGTTCAACGGTAGCAATGGGGTTGTCTGCCATAATCCGGTCAGTTATTCGCTCCAGTGCCACAAGCAAGGCTTCCTGCCCATCCATCCGATCTGAATATTGAGTATCGGATTTCATACGAAGGTGGGTCCAGCCATAGCCTGATAAAAAAGTTTTTATGGAAGACTTTTTACCGGCAAGCAGCAGGCTTGCCAAGGTAAGGCGATTGCCTGATATAAGCCCAAGGGTGGATAACAGGTCAATGTCACTCAATTCCAGAAGATCCTCTGGGGCTTGCTCTTTACGTGCGCAATCTCTTAAATGTTCCATAGCCGCTGCCGAAATATGGGATTCCGCAGAGCCTGAAAGCTTCGTGGCAGTATAATCCGTTTTACCGGTTTCTACCATGATTCGTCGGCGCAAGGTTCCTGTGAGCGGCTGACAGTCCTTTCCTGTGCGGATTTTACCGCGGCCGGATGTGTCTGTATAAGGAGGAAGGCCGGGGTAAACAAACATAACAATAATTCTTCCGGCCCCTTCTGGAACTCGAAGTTCTTCAAAACCAGGTGTCAGCTTAGGATCGGTGGAATCATAAACGGCTTTTTTAAGACGATTCAAGTCAATCTCATCAGGTACACCGATGATTGCCTTTTTACGCCCCACAACATTATCTTTAACTCCGAAAACAACGGTTCTACCTCCGCCGTTGGCCATGCAGATCGCCATCTCAACTACCAGATTCACCGCATCCTTTCTGCTTCGGTTGTTCCATTCCTTGAAGTCCAGTTCCTGATCTTCCAAATCATCGGCAGGCAGTTCGTCCAGATCATCTAAAAGAAGATTAATTTCGGCTATAGTGTGCATAGTTGCTCCCGTTTGTTAAAAGCGAAATTCACGAATTACACCAAATATTCGCTCTATAGGGGGTTATACTCTTTCATGTGTTTCGTGGTTCTATTTGTCATCCGGTTTCAGCTAATCAGCAGATCTCGCCTGTCTAATGCTTGTTTAGAATGGCGACAACGGAGATAATGGCTTCTTTTAACTCGGATGTTGATTTTTTGTTGTGAAAAGTGCCGGCCATTAAGCCCTTTATCTTTACAATTATTCAACATAGCCTGCCTCGCCTGCCCCGTAGCTCCGGCAGATGGTACGGGGGTGAAATCATGTTTGCTTTTATTTAACTGGGGTCAACTACATTCTTCAGTTCAATTACCACGTCAACTTATAAACTGATGTACCGCAACCCTTCTCATGCTTAAAAGATAGTTATTTACTTATTTATGGACGTCCCGCAGGTCCCCCCCCTGTTAAATTAACGCCCTATCGGGCGAGCTTTTAGGCTGTAATTGTATTGTTGTTTCGTAGGGGCGATCCTTGTGATCGCCCTGATTAGGGCGAATACAAGATTCGCCCCTACATTGTGCTGATAGCCTCC
>JAYENE010000221.1:0-3450 GCA_034721935.1 Thermodesulfobacteriota bacterium | reverse complement strand
ATGGACGACTTAAAAATCGTCAGAAGACATGCGGCAATCCGGAATGTCAAAGAGAGTGGCACAGAAAAAAGTGTGCCGAATGGAACAAGAAAAATGAAGAATATTTTCGAACGAATTATTTGCAAAAGAAGCTGGAAGCCGCCAAATCCCCCGAACCGAATCTTTGCAAAAGCCGATTAAAGACCGGGTTGCCACTCAAATTTGTTCAAGAGGTGATTGGTATACAACATCTTATAATCATAGAGTATTTGGAGGGGGCCTGCGGGACGTCCATAATTAAGTAAATAACTCGCTATCCAATTGATATTTATGCTATTTTAAAGCCTCTTTTTTCTGTCAGATGCGAGAGTTCGGTGTTGCGTCTTGATTGGCCCATTGGATATAAATCTTGCCCACGTTTTTTACGAAGTTGACTATCTGCCGGAAAACGACCGTGTACGATACACAATTTGGCTACCAACGTAAGGCGGGACAGCCTGTAAATTCAATCAGTAGGGGCGGGTTTGAAACCCATCGGTAAAACCAAATCCATCGTAGGGGCGGGTTTGAAACCCGCCCCTACGATGGATTGTGAAATTGCTATAGGGGACAAAATGGCGAAAAGCGTCCCGCTTTATGTTGATAGCCCACAATCTCACCGGATGCCATAGAAGAAGTCCTAAAGCGCCTGCTAAAACTAAACCACGAAATCCATGAACAGGAAGTCAAAGCCGGCCTGCACACAAAAGGAAAAACTAAAAAGAAACAAAAAGCCAATGCACCAGGACAGATGAAGCTGTTTTAAAAAACACATTCAAAAATTATCAAAAAATCAACATTTGCTCGTCAACTGCTTTTAAATTTGATATTATGATATATTAATTGATTATGCGTAAGGAGGGAATATGTCACCTGAGAATATAAAGCATTTAGAATTCATTCAGAATGTGATTACCAGAATGAATACTAACTCTTTTCAGTTAAAGGGTTGGTGCATCGTCATTGTATCGGCATTATCAGCTATTTACGCATCCACAAAGAATAATTATTTTTTTCTTGCTGGAGTTTTTCCTACATTGATATTTTGGTTTTTAGATGCGTATTATCTGAATCAAGAGAGAAAGTTTCGTGGTCTCTATAATGATGTTGCTGGCGTAACGGATGAACCAAAAGAAATTAAGCTTTTTGCAATGAGACCTGATTTGTATGTCGGCGGTAAGTATTCCTATCGGAGTTCATTTTTTTCTATTACGATTTTGAAAATGTATTTAGCAATGGTAGCTATCTTAATAACTTTTTTTTGTGTATTGTGAATTTTGTTTCCCTAGAGGAGGGTCAGTTATGGCAAGAAAGGTATTTTTTAGTTTTAAGTACAAAGATGTTTCTATGGCCATGGTTGTAAGAAATAGCTGGGTTACACAAGGCAAAGATGCCGCAGGATTTATTGATGCAGCAGATTTTGAGGAGGTAAAACGCAAAGGTGATGCAGCGATTAAAAATTGGATCGACAACCAGTTAAAAGGGACATCTGTAACAGTTGTTTTGGTAGGTGGAAAAACGTGCAGTAGTCGATGGGTAAAATATGAAATTGAAAAAAGCATAGAAATCGGTAATGGCCTTTTAGGTATTGATATTAGTAAGATCAAAGACCTTCAAGGTAATACATCAGACCGATGCGGGAAAATACCAAAAGACTACAATTTTTATCTCTGGAATAATGATAAGGGATATGAAAATATAGGGGATTGGATCGAAAAAGCAGCGAAAGATGTTGGAAGATAATATGCATAATCGCTTGAACAATCGTTTGCACTCGGACAAAATAAAGCTACGTCGTTGCGCTCCTCCGCTTTATTTTGCCGGTTAAACGGCAAAGGCTACATTATGAGCAATATAAAAATTCCAAGAGCTATTTGCCTGGTTGTCGGCGAAGTCCTTGCGAACAGAGGTTCTCACGATATCCTGAACAAGCTGTTTGAATCATCCGGTGCGCCTGGACCGCCACCAGATTTGGCCCACCACTCCAAGTGGAAAAATTGGCTTTTTACGGCAGGGACTGACCCGAATGTAGATAGCCTGAAAGTGCTTGGTAAGAGGCTAAGGGGGACGGAGGCTAAGGGGGACGTCCTTAAATACTCAAATAACTCAATCGGGAGGAGTTTCGGGACGCTCCTTGATAAATTGATATGTCAATTAAATCTTGAGCGAGTACTGGGACGTTTAAGTAATCAATATTTCAAGGCCAGTCCCATAAGGCACACAACATTACCAAAATACTGTTTTTTAGGCATTAAATCTTTCAGCTATCTTTTTAGATACATTTAGGAGAAAAGCCAACAATGGCAAATCTCCTAAATAATAATTTATTGAGAAATAATATCTATGGAAAGAGCTCAACTTCATAGGCATTTGGCGGAAATGGCAACGCTGCCAAATCCGCCAAAAAGCAATCGCTCAAAAGCATCAAGGGTGTCAAATGCCTAGTTCATAACCCTTTTACCGAAAAAGTCAGCATTGGCAAAATGGGTAAATAGCTTTTTTATGGGGCGTTATCCCTGCTACATGCTTAAAACCATCGCTATTTGGTCAAAATGCCAATATTGGCAAATCGGCCAAATGGGAATAGATTAACACAGAATAGACTTGCGGCACATCCATAAATAAATTTGAAATCGTTCTTCAAGAATAGGTTTTGCACGAAAGGGATTCATGCACATCGAAACCGACATTGAGCGAGTGCGCGAGCTTGCTGAAGCCAAAGAAGACCAGAATTGGCGCTTCCGGACGTTTCTCAAGGGCGTCGATCTGTCTGTCAAGAAACTGGGCAGCATTGCTCACTGGCACTATAAAGACATCGCCCGGCAGATAGACTGTGGTACCTGCGCGAACTGCTGCAAGGAAGTCTCACCGAAACTTTCGGAGGAGGATTTAACACTGCTGGCGAGTTGCCTCGGGATCTCGCCTTCGGAACTGACCGCCGCGCACCTCCGACCGACCGAAGACGGCGATGCATACTGTTTCCGGCAGAAGCCGTGCCCCTTCCTCCGAGACAACTGCTGCACGGTCTACGATGCACGTCCTGATGACTGCCGTTCGTTCCCGCACTTGCACAAGGACGTCCTGCGGGACGTTCGTGCAGAAAGTGCCTGGCTCTTTTTACACTTTGATAATCATAAGATATGTCGAGATTAGCAAAATAAGATGCCCGCCCGGTGCGCCTGAAGGCGAAGCCGAGTTTCAAGCGGCAAACTCGACACTTGCTGGATTGGGGATTGGTTCAGGCTATCATAATCGGGGTATGTTTGGTTGATCTGGTCTGTTTTCTCTCTGTGGTTGAAGCATAATGACAAATGGCTGACAGAAGGTCTCATTCCGCTGGCTCTGTGAAAAATAAAATCATTGACAGGATAGCATGGAATGTGTTAAATTGATTTTACGATTTTTTGCTTATTAGTAAAATTAACTTTATGG
>JAYENE010000220.1:0-3461 GCA_034721935.1 Thermodesulfobacteriota bacterium | reverse complement strand
AACCTAAATTGAGCGATTTTTGGCTCGATCTGCACTGATCTCTTGCGCATCAAGGATTCACGAAAATCCTCGACATATCCACGGGTATGCCTGCGGTTTTCGTAAACCCTTATGCATCAAGATCTCAACACATTTCTTCCCCAAAAATCGCTCAACTTAGGTAGAAAACCTGTAAATGTGGCAGGGTGGAGGGTAATTATGCCGGTTTATCTGTGGAAAGGCAAAGACAGTAAAAAACGGATCCGAAAAGGTGAAATGGAAGCTTTGAGCGAAGAAGCTGTCCGGGCACATCTCAGTAAGCTCAAAATAGTCCCTGTAAAGATTAAAGAAAAACCAAAAGACCTTTTTGAAAATGTTGCCTTTATGCAGCCTAAGGTGGTTCAGGCTGATGTTATACTTTTTTGTCGACAATTTTCTACCATGATTGATGCAGGTCTTCCGATAATCCAGTGCCTTGATATACTCTATTCACAACAGGGAAATAAAACATTTAAAAAAATGTTAAAAGAAATAAAAAACGCTGTGGAAGGGGGCGAAACCCTTGCAGATGCTTTAAAAAAATATCCCAAAGAGTTTGACGATCTTTTTGTAAACATGATTGCAGCAGGTGAAGCCGGCGGTATCCTTGATACTATTTTAACGCGGCTTTCAGCTTACATGGAGAAAGCGGCAAAACTTAAAGCCAAACTAAAAGGGGCTATGACCTATCCGACAATAACCCTTATTATCGCTGCGATCGTGGTTGCTATAATCATGGTTTTTGTTATTCCGGTATTTGAGGAGATGTTTGAAGGAATGGGCGGAGCCCTTCCAATGCCGACTCAAATCGTTGTGAATATGAGCAGGTTTATTAAGGGCAACATATTATATATAATCGCCGCCATAGCCTTTATAATATTTGCATTCAAAAGATTTTCCAAAACAGATAAAGGGCGGATCCTGATTGATGGCCTGTCTCTCAATTTGCCGGTAATGGGAATGCTGCTGCGCAAGGGCGCTGTTGCCAAGTTTACACGCACCATGAGTACAATGCTAAGCAGCGGGGTTTCAATTTTAGATGCTCTCGATATTGTCGCAAAAACAGCGGGTAACAGAACAATTGAAGCAGCTATATATGATGTCCGTTCCGGCATTACCGAAGGCCGCACAATGGCCGATCCTCTTTCTGAAAGCGGGGTTTTCCCGTCAATGGTATGCCAGATGATATCGGTAGGTGAATCTACAGGAGCGCTGGATGAAATGTTGAAAAAGATTGCGGATTTTTATGATGACGAGGTTGACCAGGCAGTGGAAAACATGACCGCATTAATAGAACCGTTTATGCTGGTATTTCTTGGCATTGTTATTGGAGGCCTCGTTGTTTCAATGTACCTCCCCATATTCAAGATGGCGGCTGCTATGGGTTGATAATAAATATCTCATTTTGCAAAGCTCTCTTGACACCCATCTGTAAATAAGTTAGCAAATCAGGTTTAAACAAAGCCTATACCCGCTTTTTGGATTAGATTGACATGAACAAAACAAACGATATTGTTGAGCAGCGAAGAAAGAAGCTTGAAGACTTAAAAGAGAAAAATATTAATCTTTTTCCAAACGATTTTATTGTTACAAGCACGGTAAAAGATGTTGTCAATGCAATAGAAAACAGTCCTGATTCCATCACTGAAAATGATCCTGTTTTTGTTCTTGCAGGACGCATGATGGCAATAAACCGATTCGGCAAAACCGCCTTTATCAGATTCAGGGATCGCACAGGACAGCTTCAGGCATATATCAGAAAAGACCATGTCGGAGACGAAGCATTTTCTTTGTTCAAACAGTTAGATATTGGGGATTTTATAGGCATAAAAGGAGGAATGTTTAAGACTAAAACCAGAGAGTGGACTCTGCTCGCTAATGAAATAAAACTTGTTTGCAAGGCAATAAGACCTCTTCCGGAAAAATTTCATGGGCTTAAAGATCCTGAAAAACGTTATCGCCGGCGCTACATTGATTTGATAATGAATTCGAATGTGCGTGATATATTTTTAAAGCGCAGTAAAATCATCCATGAGTTACGCACATTTTTTCTTAAGCGCGATTTCCTTGAAGTAGAAACCCCCATGATGCAACCCATCCCGGGAGGCGCGGAAGCCACGCCGTTTAAAACCCACCATAATGCTCTTGGAATGGATCTGTTTTTACGTATTGCTCCTGAGCTGTATTTAAAGCGTCTCATCATAGGCGGCTTTGAAAGAGTTTTCGAACTTAACAGAAATTTCAGAAATGAGGGGATTTCAACACGGCATAATCCTGAATTTACCATGCTTGAGTTTTACCAGGCGTATGCTAATTATAATGATTTGATGGATTTGACCGAAGAAATGTTAAGGGCTGCAGCCATAAATGTTACAGGCTCTGCGCTAATAACATACCAGGGAAATAGTATCGATTTGGGACGCAAGTGGCGTCGCATGCCGCTGCTGACAGCTATGGAGGAAATCGGGGGCATTGATTCCGGCCTGCTTGATGACAGGCAAAAACTGCTTGATTTTGCCTCTTCAAAAGGTATTTCTATCACACAAAAAACAGGAGCAAAAACTGCTCATTTGGGGAAAATTATTGCAAAACTGTTTGATATTTTAGTGGAACCAAAACTGATTCAACCGACATATATTACCGGATATCCGGTTGAAATTTCCCCTCTTTCCAGGAAAAACGACAATGATCCAACAATAACCGACCGCTTTGAACTCTTCATCGCCGGGCATGAAATCGCCAATGGATTTTCTGAGCTTAATGATCCTGATGACCAGAAAGAGCGTTTTCTTGAACAGGTTGCAAACAGGGAAGCGGGAGATGACGAGGCCCATTATATGGATAAAGACTATATCAAAGCATTGGAGTACGGCATGCCTCCGACTGCCGGCGAAGGAATAGGAATAGACAGGCTTGCGATGATTTTTACCGATTCTGCTTCCATACGTGAGGTTATTCTTTTCCCGCACATGAAGAGGGAGAAAAAGGATACCACTATCATTTAACCTAAGTTGAGCGATTTTTTGCGAAGATATGTGTTGAGATATTGATGCATAAGGGTTTACAAAAACCGCAGGCATACCCGTGGATATGTCGAGGATTTTTGTGAAGCCTTTATGCGCAAGAGATCGGCGCAGATCGAGTAAAAAATCGCTCAAATTAGGTTTAAGTAGGAGTATTGCCAGTTTATTAAAATTGGAATGACATCCCACAGCATCGTCATTTATCGGGCGGGCCGCCCGCCTCGCCTGAGCGAAAGTCTTCAGGGATGCTGACTGCCTCATTTGGCCGAGAGCGATGGTGGGCGGGATAAACCCGCCCCTACGGGTTATGTGCATCAAATTTCGTAGGGGCGGGTTTATCCCGCCCGAATAGAGTTTACGTTTTCGGCTTTAACAAATTGGTAATGCTCCCATTTAAGTAGTCGCTTACGTTCCATGAAC
>JAYENE010000219.1:0-3463 GCA_034721935.1 Thermodesulfobacteriota bacterium | reverse complement strand
ATATTTAATTGTGGTTAATCGAAAAGCAGATATTAAACCACGAAGTACACAAAGGGGCACGAAGATTGGATTTTGATAAATTGTCAAATCGTGTTATTGGATGTGCATTAGAAGTCCATCGGCATTTGGGACCGGGATTGTTGGAATCGACATATTGATGATGCCATCATTCCCATCAAGCGCAATTACTTACATATATGAAACTATCCGGTATATCAATTGGCCTATTGATGAACTTCAACGTCGAATATATAAAAAACGGAATTAAACGCCTGCCCGCCATCGCTTTCGCTCAGCCGAGGCGGGCGGGAATGGTTTTATAGTTATTTCGAGTTCTTGTGGTGAAAAAAGCTTAATGCACTAATCAAGATTTATCCCGCCTGCCCCGTAGCTCCGGCAGATGGTACTGGGGTTAAATTGCTCTTGCTTTTATTTATCTGGGACGCGGCCCCAATCATATAGTGTATGTGAATATCAAGAAATTATTGGCTCCGAGGCTATCAAGGGTTTCCAAGGCTGCGCTGGAAGTAAAATATGGCTAAATATATGTGTGATATATTTCGCCTCGTTCTCGGCACGGCTCAACAAGGAATGAAGGAGGCGCTAAAGTAATGCAGTTAAGTAGCAACGTCCCCTCCGTTTGTACTGATGATTTAACCTGGGATCAGTTTATCTATCCGAGAGGAGGGAAAAGCGAGAAAACAGTTGAGGCTTATGTCGAGGCCATTACCATAGGGGCACAGTTTCCACCAATCAAGATTCAAAGGGTTTTCAACTATGCAGATGGCAATGAAAAAACCGAAGCGACCATAATTCTGGATGGCATTCACCGCTGGTTTGCGTTTAAGGAAAGTGGAATCAACAAGATTGCGGCTGTTGAATGGAAGGACAAACCCCTTGATTACAAAAAAAACCAAGTAGCCCTTCTCCTTGAATCGGCAGAATGCAACATCATCCATGGAGACAGATTAAGCTCAAGCGATAAAAAGCGGATCGCCCGTGATATTGCATCAACAGACCCGGAATGTACGTGGACCGAATCGGCCCTTGCAGAAAAATTAGGCGTTATCCAGCAAACCGTCAACACATGGATCTCCGACATCCGTGCGCGGCAAAAAGCAAGCAGAAACACCACTATTATCCGTTTGAGTCGCCTTGGATGGCCACAGGAAAAGATCGCGGAAGTGGTGGGTTTAAGCCGAAACAGGGCATCAGAAATTGTCGGAAATACCAATTGTAGTGAAATCGACAATTTGCTCGCCCAGGGCCGGGACATGGATTACATCGCCCGGCATTACAACATGGATCTTGCCCTTGTCTGGGCATTACGGCTGAAAGGAAAGACGGATCAGGAAAAATTCAAAGAACTTGGCTGGGGACTGAGGACATGGGACCAGTGGAATTTTAACGAATGTGATGAACGATTCGGAGACGACTGGCCCGGCCGGATACCGGCCCAACTCATCGCCCACACACTGTTCTATTTCACAAAACCTGGGGATTTTGTTCTTGATCCCATGGCAGGCGGCGCCGTTGTCTCTGATGTGTGTCTTGTTTTTGAACGAAAATGCCAATCTTTTGATCTTGCAACACTGGATAATCGACCAGAAATCCAATATCATTATTGGGATAGCCAGGATATGTCTTGGCCTGCAACAAAAAAGCCGGATCTGATATTTTTTGATCCGCCCTATTACACCAAAAAGGAGAAAGCTTACAAAGAAAAGACCAATGAAAACACACCTTCAATCTCATCTTATTCCAAAAAGAAATATGAAGAATTTATTGGAAGGTTTCTACTGCTGGCACATCAAAATGTCAAAGGAACGACCAGGATGGCCTTTTTAAATGCTGATTGGCGGGATTTCCAATCCACACCAGTTTTAAAGGAAAATGCTGACAGTTCGATCACCATATTTGATTACCACAGAATGCTATCTGAAGCAGGATGGAAAGTAACCCATCGAATAGAGTGTCCCCTGTCCTCTGAACGCCTGAGCGGAAACCAGGTACAGAAAATGCAGGAAAAACGCATCCTCGGAACTGTTGGAAGAACCCTGCTAATCGCAAAAAGATCATAATGAAACAGCGCCCGCTGTGAGAGATTAATCTTGGCAATAAGGTCAGAACGTAACAACGTCCCATTATTCAACTAAAGCTCTCCTTTGCCGACGCATGGATAGCAGCAGTAGCAATTTTGTATGATTCAACCCTCGTGCATAAAGATCCGGAATTCGAGCAGTTGGAAGATGAGGTCAAAGTTTTAGAGCTGCCTTATAAATTGATATGAATCCAGATGTGCAACGATGTCAAACTGGAGTTATGAACGTTCTGCACGAACGTCCCACTCGTCTTGCACAGAAGTACAAGAACAATACGAGGATGTGCCTTGGGGCATGATGAAGGGGATTCGTAATATTTTAGCCCATGAGTATTTTAGTATTGACCTTGAAATTGTCTGGAAAACGGTTAAGGAGGACTTGCCGATTTCCCCCAAAAGAGGCGCGAGGAGATACTATAATGAAAAAAATGATAAAAGCGGAAATTTATTACGACGGAGAACATTACTGTGGAAGGTGCCTTGATTTTGATGTGTTTACTCAAGGCAAAACATTGGACGAACTGGTTCATAATCTAAGAGAAGCCCTTCAACTGCACTTTGAAGACGATCCGGAGAGTTTAGTGGATTTCGCTCCAAACCCCCCATTATTCACTATGATGGATTTGGGAGAAATCCATGTCTAAGAAACTTCCAGTAATATCATGGAAGAAGCTAATTTCCTGCTTAATCAGTATAGGATATTAGGTTGTGCGGCAGCGTGGAAGCCATGTTAGACTCGAGAAATCAACGAATGCCGGTCTTCACAAGATAACGATTCCGAATCACAATCCCGTTGCAAAAGGTACGCTCAATGATATTATAACAAAAGTTTCTATCTGGAGCCAGATACCAAAGAATAAGCTAATTGAAATGATAAAGGGATAGCGCCTAAATCATATCCTTCAACCTTTAAATAACAGTCAAGAGCTGAGCGGCCCATTATGACCCTCTCAGCCGCAGGGGTCTAAAGTCTCTCCTTGTTATTGCATTAAGCACTAAGTTCCGTGTCCGAAAATAGCGGGAAGGTGTGTGGCGACGCCTTCAGCCTTCCAGCTTCCCGGCCTCAAGCGCTCGCTAAGGATGTCCTCACTTCCTTTTGGTTTTATAATTTCTTCGTGTCCTTGTGGTGAAAAAAAGATATGCAGTTATCTTTCTGTAACAAGTTATTTACTTATTTATGGACGTCCCCAACTCCCGCATGGTTTATAATACACAAAAAACAAAAAAGGATTTTTGGGAGGAAATAGTTATGAAGCCAATAAGGGCAGAGAAATGCTATATTTCTGATAAATTGCTACCATTACATATCCTTTTAACCGAGGAAGACGGGGTAATAGTCATTAGATGCCTGGACTTCAGCAT
>JAYENE010000218.1:0-3463 GCA_034721935.1 Thermodesulfobacteriota bacterium | reverse complement strand
TCTTGATGCATAAGGGTTTGCGAAAACCACAGGCATACCCGTGGATATGTCGAGGATTTTCGCGAATCCTTGATGCGCAAGAGATTGGTGCAGATCGAGTAAAAAATCGCTCAATTTAGGTTTAATTGTTTTGGCCGTATTTATTTTAATGCCCGGCTTTTCATCCGCATGGGAAAAGGTTGAGAACGTGCGGGTGGAGCAGGTTGGCGATGATGTGTACATTTATTACGACCTGAGAGGGGATGCGGACAAGTATAAGGTTACAGTGCGGGGGTCTTCAGGCGGTGGCAGGAATTACAGGCTTTCGATGAAGTGGGTAAAGGGCAGAGTTAGCGATTGAATGGATTAGGGGATTGCTCGCTCAAAGGCGCCTCAGTACGATCTCCCGGACCTACGAGGTAAACAAAGGCGCTAAGTAAACAGGAAAGAGGATTAGAATAAACATCGAACGTCAAACGTCAAAAGTCGAATAATGATGTCGCTTTGCTCCTCAAATTATTCTAAGATTAAACCTTGAACTCTGAACTGTGAACCCTCCCTAATTCCTTAATTTTTCTTTCATATAACCGGCTCTCTGCCGGAAATAAGCCGTCTGATATTGTCTTTGTGACGGAAAAAGATAAATATTGCGGTTATAAGGGCGCATACTGTTAAGGGAATGGAATGGCTTGTCAGCCAAACAGCCACAGGCAGCGCTGCCGCGCCTGAAAGGGATCCTGCAGACACACGATTGGACAGAAATATAAACATGATAAATGTTAACATAGCGACAATACATGCTGTTGGTGAGATTATTATAAAGCAGCCAGCCGCGGTTGCGACCCCTTTTCCACCTCCTTTAAATTTTGTATAAACAGGGTACAAATGCCCTAAAAAAGAGGAAAGCGCAACAATAGACAGATAGATTTCACCTGTTAAGTTATCAGTTCCTGCCATTGCATATACTGCAAGACATACCGGAAGAGCCCCCTTTAACAGATCACCTGCAAGGGTAAGTGTCCCCAGCATTGTCCCTGCAACCCGTCTGACATTTGTAGCCCCTATATTTTTGCTTCCTTTTTGTCTGATGTCTATAGAAGCAAATCTTTTGGTTAAAATAAGACCGCACGGGATGGATCCAAGTAAATATGCAAAAACAGAAAGTCCCAAAAAAATAAACATATTGTGAAATGTGTTAGGTGTTAGGATTTTGATATGATATTAACTAAATTGAGCTATTAGCTGTTAGCCATTAGCGTTTAGCTCTAAAAAACCAGCGCATTACGTTAATTAGCGCTTGAACGAAAACCTATTAAACCGATTTATTGGGTTTCGCTTTGATAAATTAAGTTTTTCGTAGGTTGGGTTGAGGCGCGAAACCCAACATAATTGAATGGCTCAACCCACCCTGCTAATACCTAAGTTGAGCGATTTATTGCGAAGATATGTGCCGAGATCTTGATGCATAAGGGTTTGCGAAAACCACAGGCATACCCGTGGATATGTCGAGGATTTTCGCGAATCCTTGATGCGCAAGAGATTGGTGCAGATCGAGTAAAAAATCGCTCAATTTAGGTATTAGCTAGTGTCCATCCATAAATTGGCAATTTTATAGTTGCTGTGCAAGTAAAAAATAACAGTTCAGGCTGACCGGGTACGAAAAAGAAGCGTTTACCAGTCAGCAAACGAGAATAATCTCATAATGGTGAATTTTAGATATACTACTCCTGCTTCAGACAAAAACGAAGTTAATTTTTACTTCTATGCTGGCTGTTTGCGCGCTATCGTCAGTAAGTTGGCAGATACAATGGATGCCCATACATAACTTTTAAACGACCGCAGACCTTTCCAGGTGCAGCGGGTCAGTCCAAAACAGCGCTTAATCCAAGAAATCCCGGATTCAATGCCTGCGCGGAATCGGCGAAGACGGTTATAGACCCACTGGCTGCGACACATGGCCTCGACCTCCAGACCACGCTTTTTGGCAAAACAGACATCTTTTATTTTTTTCTCTTTTGCTTTTACCAGGTTCTCTTTGGAGGCAAAACCACCGTCAAGAGCTACCTTGAGCGGATATCTTCCGTAGAGCGCTTTCTGGCGATCAAGAATATCTCCTGTTAGGCTGCTGTCGGCAGGATTGCCATCAACAATCACACAGTCCACAATCAGATTCGATGCCCCGCCAGGAAGACAGACTTTATGGCCGAAGAGTGTATCGCGGCGGTCTTTGACAATAATATCGGTATGTGTTTCGAATATGGAGACAACCTTGTCTGAAGCCGATACCTTTTGGTCTATTATAACGCGCCGTTTGGTTTGATCGATAACGCGGGTCGCTATCTGGATGTGCTTATTCAAATCAAGCCTTAGCGAGAGAAGACCGAGACTGCTTGACGGCGCCTTATCGATTACTTCGATGACATTCCGGGCATAGCCGACTGATTTGTATGTCACTTTGATAAGATCTGCGTATTTCGGTTTACGTTGCTTTTTGGTCTTGGCGTTTTGGATACCCAGCAGACGCCTTTTAGCCCGTCGCCTGTGATCTTGAAACGATATACGCAACCCGAACTGTTCCCTGGCTTGATAAAGCAGACGCGTCAATACACGAACCGAATCCCACAGCAGGATCGAATCTTTGGACTCATGAATATTGGATTCTGCAACAGTGCAGTCGATGCGTACCTGGCGGCCTTTTTCGATCTTTGCATCTCTGGCGTAATGGATAAGCTGACCATTTATAGCTTCCCATGTCTGAGGCGACAGGGCCTTGATTGTTTTGCACAGCACGGATTTCTTAAATCCTTTATCAGCGATACCTATGCGCAAGAACCGTCGCAAACTTTTCGAATCGATAATATGAAAAGCCAGTTCTTTATAAGTAAAGTTGAACATCTGTTTGACGATAGCAGAGCGTGCAACCTGATCAGCAGTCATTCCGCGAGCCCCGGACAGGCATGCTCTTTTCATGCTACAGGAAAGATCTTGCATTGCCAAATCACAGATGGTTAGGATTGACATCAAGAATGCGGCTGATGTTTTCCAGTTCTACAGCCTGTGGGTGATCGGGTGCCGGTGGGATCAAAGGCATCTGTTTTTTACTCTTTTTGCGCATTTTGTGGTGGCTCCTTTCTTTGCTTTGATAGTAATTTCAATTCATTATAATTTTTACTTTACTACCTATGAAAAGATTTGTCCACTATAAAATGCGCTTTTTTTATAAATATCAGTATGTTCTTATCGTGGATGGACAGTAGCTAACCGCTAAAGGCTAATCGCTCAACTTAAGTATTAAGATGATAAAAAAGGAAGTTAAGGTTGACGGCTTAACTTCCTCACTGATTTTGAGCGCCGAGGGACAGAATCGAACTGCCGACACGCGGATTTTCAGTCTGAATTTTCAACCTTTTTCAACCTTCCTTTAACGTCACTTTTTATAATAAATTGCTTGACATTTCTATAAGTTGTCCCTATTTTGTTTTTT
>JAYENE010000217.1:0-3516 GCA_034721935.1 Thermodesulfobacteriota bacterium | reverse complement strand
TTCTGTCAGAGCCCTTTGGCGGACTGCCTGGTTCCCATGCTCCAGCGTGGGAACCCATATGGTATGCGTTCCCACGCTGGAGCATGGGAACGAGAAAAAAGATTTCTCCCTATGGTCGAAATGACAACAAGAGGGGGTTTTCGTTCAGGCACTAATTAATTTGTTTATATTAACGGGAATCCCTTTATGGAAATAAATAAAAAACAGCAGGCCAGTTTGCGAATGCTTCCCGGCGTTGATCGCATTCTTGAAATTGCAGGGATAGAACCGATATTTGAAGATATTCCAAAATCTGTTCTGGTTCGCTGCGTTCGTTTGGTTATCGAAGATCTTCGCATAATTATTCTTGACGATAAAATAGAGATTAAAGAAAAAGACTTGTCTGAAGCCACGATTCTTGAAAAAGTAAAAGCCTGCGCGCAGAATGCCATGACTCCGAATCTTTTGCGCGTAATTAATGCCACCGGCGTTGTTGTTCATACAAACCTTGGCCGTTCATTGCTTGCCGCTGAAGCTGTTGAAAACCTATCTCTTATTGCAGGCAACTATTCGAATCTGGAATTTGATCTAACAAAAGGTGCGCGCGGTTCACGATATAGCGCTGTTGAAGAGATACTGTGTGAAATTAGCGGCGCCCAGGCGGCCATGGTTGTAAATAATAACGCAGGAGCTGTGTTACTCTGTTTAGACACACTAACAAAGGGCAAAAAGGTTATTGTATCAAGGGGGGAACTTATTGAAATCGGCGGCTCATTTCGGATTCCGGATGTGATGGCAAAAAGCGGCGGAATTTTAAAGGAGGTAGGCACAACAAACCGCACCCATTATAAAGACTATGAAAAAGCCATCGAAAACGACACAGGCCTTTTATTAAAGGTGCATACAAGTAATTTCAGCGTTGTAGGTTTCACTGCTGATGTTTCCTTAAACGATCTGGTTAAGCTGGGAGGAAAATATCATATTCCGGTAATGGAAGACCTGGGAAGCGGAACCTTTATCGACTTTTCAAAATACGGAATGTTAAAGGAGCCTACTGTTCAGGAATCTGCAGCAACAGGTGCGGATATCATTACTTTCAGCGGGGACAAGCTGCTTGGCGGCCCCCAGGCCGGCATTATTGTCGGCAAAAAGGATATTCTTAAGCAAATCAAGCAAAATCCCCTTACAAGGGCGCTGCGGATAGACAAACTGACCCTTGCAGCCCTGGAAAGCACTCTGCGTCTGTATATGGACAAAGACAAAGCAATTGCCGCGATTCCTACTTTGCGTATGTTGACCCTTCCTTATGACGACATCGCAAAACAGGCGGCCAGGCTTGGCGTTATGCTGGGAAATATTGATGATGCCCGCCTTTCTATTAAGCTGGTTGATCTATTTTCACGGGCAGGAGGCGGAGCGCTTCCGCTTCTTGACTTGCCCAGCAGGTGTGTTGGCGCCAAAGTGGAAGGGATGTCGGTTAATGCTGTCGAAAGACACATGCGCAATAATATGCCTCCCATAATAGGAAGAATAGAAGATGATCTGTTTATCATGGACCTTAGAACAATACAGGAAGATGAATTGCAGTTTATAGAATCAGCTTTCTCCGGCATGCTCAAAGATCTTTGAAGGAACCAAACAAATGAGAAATATAATCTTAAATATACTTGAAGAAAGCATTAATGTTAAAGACAGGTTTATTAAAGGCAATATTGATCTTATTGTCAAAGGAGCGGAAAGGCTTGCTGCATGCGTTGTATCCGGCAAAAAGATTCTTATTTTTGGTAATGGAGGCAGCGCTGCAGATGCCCAGCATATTGCGGCGGAATTTATCAACAGATTTCAGATTGAGCGGCCGCCGCTTGCCGCTATAGCCCTTACAACCGACACATCTATAATCACAAGTATCGGAAATGATTACGGGTTTGATGAAATATTTTCAAAACAGATAAAGGCGTTAGGCAAAAAGGATGATATTGCCTTGGGTATCAGCGCCAGCGGAAATTCAGCAAATATAATAAAGGCTATAAATGCGGCAAAAGAGATCGGTCTCTTTACAATCGGCTTTACAGGTCGAGGCGGCAAACTGGCTCAATGCGCTGATATGGTATTTCCGGTAGAATCTGATAAAACAGCAAGGATTCAGGAGGTGCATATTACGCTGGGACATATATTTTGCGATCTTGTAGAAAGAATCATTTTCCCTCAAGAGTTTGTTTAAATGGAAAGAAAAATTAAAATCGGAACAAGAGGAAGCAAGCTGGCGCTTTGGCAGGCCGGCTGGGTACAATCAGCTCTTTATAAAAAAGATCCCCTTTTGTCCGTTGAAATTAAAGTCATAAAAACCAAAGGCGACAATATCCTCGATGTGCCTCTTGCCATGGTTGGCGGCAAAGGGCTTTTTGTCAAGGAAATAGAGGAGTCTCTTTTAGACGGACGTATTGATCTCGCCGTGCACAGCATGAAAGACATGCCTGCTGAAATACCTGACGGATTGTGCATAGGCGCAATTCCGCAGCGTGAAGTATCGCAGGATGTTTTGATATCTCAAAACGGGCTTTCTTTCTCAGAGCTGGCGAATGGGGCCGGCATAGGCACCAGCAGCCTTCGTCGCAGCGCCCAGCTTCTACATGCAAGACCGGATATCGTTATACTACCGCTTAGAGGCAACCTTGACACACGCCTTAAAAAGCTTGAATCCGGCGATATGGATGCAATTATAGTGGCAGCCGCAGGGGTAAAACGACTTGGTTTTGAACACAAAATTACCGAATACCTTGATGAAAATATAATGCTGCCTGCTGTTGGTCAGGGAGCGTTGTGCCTTGAGACTAGGAAAAACGATTCTGTCATCAAACCTTTAATAGCTGCCCTGAATCATCAGCAGACAAGAAAAGTCGTTTTAGGGGAACGCGCCTTTTTGTGCCGGCTGGAGGGCGGGTGCCAGATACCGATTGCAGCCCATGGTAAAATTGAAAATAATATATTTACTTTAACCGGGCTTGTCGCAACAGTTGATGGGGCAACCATAATAAAAGATACAATGTCAGGTCTTGAAGAAGATTCGGAAAGGCTTGGGATAAAACTGGCAGAAAGCCTTATTTCAATGGGCGCAAAAAAAATACTGGAAGATTTAAAGAATAACTTAATAATATAGGAATTTCCATTTTATGGTCAATTTTATCAATGGGTTGGAGGCTATCAGCACAATGTAGGGGCGAATCTTGTATTCGCCTTGGTCAGGGCGCTCACAAGGATCGCCCCTACGAAACAACAACAATACAATTACAGCCTAAAAGCTCGCCCGATAGGGCGTTAATTAAAATGAAAAGGATTAATTTAGCGATTTGAAAATTTAGCTAATTTCCTTGAGAAAGTAAAATATTGCCAACTCAAGTTGTCATCATTTGAATATCAGAAATTTACAAACTCATTATCTGGTCAACCTGAGGCAGCGGACAATTAAATTTAAGAACGGCTGAAACTCGCACATAAGTGAGCGTAAAGAAATAACTTAGAGCAATCCTTTTATAAAAA
>JAYENE010000216.1:0-3519 GCA_034721935.1 Thermodesulfobacteriota bacterium | reverse complement strand
AATTGGATTTAACAAAACATGTGCTTTTTACCGGCGAGGTACCCCACAGCAAAGTAAATGAGTTTTTATGTGCCTCTGATGTATTCGCCTTATCCACGCGTTTCGAGGGTTGGGCAAATGTATTTTTTGAGGCAATGGCATGCGGCCTGCCTGTAATTACAACCGATATTTGTGGTAACGCCGAGGTGGTAAGAAATGGAGAAAACGGGTTGTTGGCGCCTTTTGGAGATAAAGAAGCCCTATCAAATGCAATAGATAATGCCTTAATGACCAATTGGAATAGAGAGGCTATCATTAATTATGCAAAGAGCAGAACGTGGGATCAGGTAGCAGATGAAGTGTACGAGCAGTTCTGTATGATACTGTCATAAAAAATATATCCCCGCCAAGAACGCAAAGCAGCGCTAAGAAAGAAATTTTAATCAGACCCCAGTACGATCTGCCGGACCTACGGGGCAGGCAGGATTAACGGGATAATCAGGATATAAGAAAAATATCTTGAAGAACAGGGTTTAACCGCAGACTCACGCAGACGGACGCAGACCTACAATTAAATATAAGCTACACATATAACCCCAGTACCATCTGCTGTAGCTACATGGCAAGCGGGGTAGGCAGGATTGATGGGCTTCTTATTAGTTATTATTATTATTAGTTATTATTGAAATCTTCTAAGTTGAATCGTATAATATAATTAAAATATCATCTATGACGATATTTAACCACTTGATTAAGTTAGTAAAATCATACCAAAACAGGATATAAATATCAATGATATTGAAAATTATTTCAATAGATGATTCAGATGACTACTATAAGTTAAGCAATTTTATTCCCTCAAGTTATTTGCCATTGAATTTAATTGAGCTTTTTTCAAAATCATTGAGTAAGCTTATAAGATCTGTTGCCATTGAATACCCATACGTAGATAAGGATTACAGGAGTACTTATTACAATTTTTATTCCAAAAGGCACCGCACGTATGATAAGTTTTGTTTTCGCATACATTTGTTCGAGGAATGTTTTGAAACTAAAGATAATTTGAATGATGTCAGAAAATCATATCTGGGATCAATTGTATTACGACCAACAGATGTAGCTACATTGGGAAGGACTCAATTGTCTCCGATGGCCATCAAAAATTTCAGTGGGTATATATGTGAAACTGAGTTAAAAAATAATTTAATGGGCGTTCCAATTAATGTGCATTGTTTCCCACATATTATGCAGGATACGGATGTTACTGTGTGTGCTCATGCAGTATGCTGGATGGTGGCTCGATATTACAGCGAAAAATATACAATTTATCCTGAGAGGCTTTCTTTTGATATTGCAGAGTCCACGAAGGACTTTTCGGAAGGGAGAATTATACCTTCAAGGGGCTTAACAATGGGCCAGATATCTGAAACCCTTGCAGCCATTGGTTTTTATCCTGAAATATTTATTCGCAAGTTATACGAAGATCAATCACTTTTTTATGATATATTATATTCATACGTTGAGTCAGGTATCCCTGTTGTCGCTGCGATGGGCAAAAAAAGACATGCTGTTGCAGTGATAGGTCACGGTCTTGTGCGATCCGTTGCTCAAACTATTAATACCCTTGACACTAAACTTGTTAGCGCAAGGCATTTTATTGATCATTTAATAATTAATGATGACAATAATCTTCCATACAATTCAATGAAGTTTGATGCCAATAATGGTGAAAACAAGAGCGTGTACAAGCTGGATGACATTGATGGTTTTGTAGTTCCACTATTCGAAAAGATGTATTTGAGCGCAGAAAATGTATTGAAATTGTATCAAAGGATTTTTCATGGAAAATTGTTAGACTTGCCAGATAAGCATGAAAAATGTGTTGTCAGAGTATATATGACCTCATCGCGATCATACAAAAGAAAGCTCAGAGAATCCACGCTAATAAATAGCTCGATACAGTTGGCACAGTTAGAATTACCAATGCCTAAATTCATTTGGATAGTTGAAATTTCATCACCGTCCAATTATGATAAAAAAGTGACAGATTATAGATGGCTTATTGATGCCACAGCAAATCAATATGAGATATATCCATTTCTTTTTATTCATGATCATAACAAGATGTATATAAATGACAGGGCATTAAAGAGTCAGTTGTTTCGAATATTCTTTGACTCCCAAGTTCAACCATACGAGTTATATGAAAATAATTTGAGGAGGTATGAATGACTCAGAAAATAGAAGTGCAATACAGTTTTGAGGGTAAGGCTGAAATACTTGACAAACAATCTGAGGAAATTAAGGAATATGAGAGCTACTTTAAGAACGATATCCTCCCTGACATGCAGGAAATTGAGAAAAGAAAGATCAAAGCAAGAGAAAGAGCTTATAGAATTTATGTTTCTATAAAGTCTTTCAAAACATAAAATTCGGCATATCTTTTAAAAATGCCAATCGTGCCAAAGGTTGTATTGCGAATTAAAAATCATATTTTCCCAAGGTGTTAACTTTTGGATCTCTTGATCAACAAAAACTTGAGAAAATGTGTAGCGACCCAATACATACCTTTCCGAAAGTGCCTTCTTCCCTATCTTTTTTGCGTTATTTTGAACAACTGTACGACAGGATATTCTAAATTTTACCGCCAAGAACGCAAAGAAGCGCTAAGAAAGAAATTTTAATCAGACCCCAGTACCAACTGCCGGAGCTACGGGCCAGGCAGGATTAACGGGATAATCAAAATATAAGAAAAATATCTTAAAGAATAGGGTTTAGCCGCAGACACACGCAGATAGACACAGACATTATGGATATTAACGAAATCATCTATGCCATAAACTGCGCTGTATTTGAAGTAAATCGAATACTTGGGCCTGGTTTTCGTAACTTCTCAATAAGTCCGGGCAAATCATATTTTGCGACTATCCTCTGGATTCCGGCTTTCGCCGGAATGACAGGCGTTTATATCCAATCGTCATTCCGGCGAAAGCCGGAAGCCAGTAAGTGTTGCCCAGACATATTGAGAAGTTACTGGTTTTCTTGATAAAAAGAATGGTTCTAAACTTGCCCGAAGGGCATGTGACTTAATCCTTGGCCAAGTTGGCCATGGATTTGTCTGTGTCCATCTGCGTGTGTCTGCGGCTGAAACAAAGTTCTTTGCGTTTCGCGGTTCTGTATTATGAATATTAAGACTGTATGCAGTTTTTTTCTTGTAATAATCGGAACGATGTGTCTCCTGTCGGCTCCTTGCACAGCTCTTGAACCTGAGGAAATTCTTGTGGTTGCCAACAGGAATGCCGCAAGAAGTGTTGGGCTTGCAAAATACTATATGAAAAAAAGAGGGATACCAAAGGAAAATCTTATCAAGCTCTGGGTGACTGATAGGGAGCGGTGCAGCCGCATGGATTATGATAAAAAGATAGCTGCGCCTGTAAGGAGATATATTGAAAAGAACGAGTTCAAGGGTCGCATCCGCTGTCTTGTCCTTATGTACGGTCTTCCCCTGAAGGTGGCTGCACCTGAGCTGAACATTGAAGA
>JAYENE010000215.1:0-3530 GCA_034721935.1 Thermodesulfobacteriota bacterium | reverse complement strand
ATGTGATTCAGAAAACCGCTTTGTCCCATATATTGAAATGCATGAATTTGAGGCGTTACTTTTCAGCGATGCTGATATCCTGGCAGAGAAGACCGAGATAGATATATCGAAGATCCGGAGAATAATTGAAGAGTATAATAATCCGGAAGAAATAAACGACGATCCTGCGAAAGCGCCAGCCAAAAGGCTTGAAGCGTTAAAGAATGGATATCGAAAGGTTGCCATGGGCAAAACTGTTTCTGAGGCTATAGGAATTCAAGCCATACGTAGGCAATGCCCCCACTTTAATAATTGGCTGTCAAAACTCGATCATATTAAAAAATCTTGAATTGTGAATTATGCAGTGATTGGGGACGCGATAGTTACCCGCACCGAACTCCTCAGGAGAAACTATGAGTGAAACTGTATTTACAAAAGTAGACTACGATCTGGGTGGATTGGTCAAATTTATTGGCTTAGGTGAAATTGGGCTGCCAGACATCCAGCGTCCATTCGTATGGAAAAATGCAAAAGTCCGCGATCTTTTTGATTCCATGTATAAAGGATACCCTGTAGGTTACTTGCTTTTCTGGCAAAATGGATTGGCTGACGACCGCGCTATTGGAACTGACCAAAAACAGAAGCCCCCACGACTTGTTATTGTGGACGGCCAGCAGAGAATGACTTCACTATATGCCGTAATTAAAGGCGTTAATGTTGTCCGAGAAAATTATGACAACGAAAAAATTTGCATCGCTTTCAATCCGCTTGAAGAAAGATTTGAGGTGGCTGACGCTGCCATCCGACGCGATAAGGCTTATATCCCGGACATATCGATTCTCTGGAGCGGTGACATAAAAATAACTAAAATAATCAGGGAGCATATAGCAAATCTAAAAACAAGCAGAGACATATCTGAAGATCAGGAATCAGTAATTGAAGATTCAATTCTGAAACTCCAAAGCCTTTTAACTTTCCCCTTTACAGCGCTTGAGCTTGCTTCAAACATTTCGGAAGAGGATGTTTCTGATGTGTTCGTTCGAATAAACAGCAAAGGGACGCCACTGAACCAGGCCGACTTCATACTTACCCTGATGTCGGTTTTTTGGGATGAAGGCCGCTCTGACTTAGAACATTTCTGCCGGTTAGCCAAAAAACCGGCCAAAGGCACGGCTTCACCGTGTAATTATTTTATCGAACCTTCACCTGATCAGCTATTGCGTGTGGATGTTGGTGTGGCTTTTAAGCGTGCTCGTCTAAAATATGTTTATTCAATCCTCCGCGGCAAAGATCTGGAAACAGAAACTTTCAGTGACAACCGCCGGGTCGAGCAATTTGAAATTCTCAAAAACGCTCAAGAAAGAACCTTAAATCTCCAGTACTGGCATGATTTCATGAACTGCATAAGACAAGCAGGGTTTAGAAGCGGCAAGATGATTAGTTCCCAGAATAATTTTCTTTTCTCTTACATCCTGTATTTAATTGGCCGTACCGAATATAAGGTTGCTGAATTCGAACTTCGAAGGTCAATTTCACGCTGGTTTTTTATGTCGAGTGTTACTGGCCGTTTCACCGGCTCGCCAGAATCCGCAATGGAGTTTGACCTCGCACGGTTGCGCGACGTCAACACGGCCGATGACTTTGTTCAAATGCTCAATAAAATTTGCGATATCACACTCACTAATGATTTCTGGGGTGTTTCCCTACCCAATGATTTGGCCACCTCGTCACCCCGCAGCCCATCGCTGTTTGCGTACCATGCAGCATTGGTTTTATTAGATGCGCGGGCGCTGTTTTCGAAAATCCGGGTTTCGGAGTTGCTCGATCCCGCTATGCAGGCAAATCGTTCGGCGGCGGAACGTCACCATCTGTATCCGAAGGGTTATTTAAGCAAGCTGGGAATTACAGCAACCCGGGATACCAATCAGATCGCTAATTACGCACTTGTAGAGTGGGGAGACAACGCGCGAATATCAGATCAAGCGCCCATTGATTACTTGCCGGAAATGAGGGAACGCTTTGACCAAAGTGTGCTTGACCGAATGTATAGACACCATGCCTTGCCTGATAATTGGGAACACTTGGAATACCGCGAATTTCTGGAAAAGAGACGCGAACTGATGGCCAAGGTGATCGCTGAAGGCTACGCAACCTTAATATCTTCCGAGATCGAACAAGATGCAGGGGCTGGGGATTTTGATTTATCTCAGGTAGTGATAAACGGTGAATCCGAGGCTGTGGAGTTAAAATCCACCATGAGAACCAATCTCCATACCGGAACCAAGGATCCTCGTATGGAGCTTGCAGTGCTCAAGACCTTGGCAGGTTTTCTCAATACCAACGGTGGCACATTGATTGTCGGTGTTTCCGATGATGGTAGTCCGATCGGTATCGAAACCGATGGTTTTCCCAATGAAGATAAAATGGGTTTACACTTGGTGAATATAGTTAAAGGTCGCATGGGCATACAGGCTATGACCAGCCTCCATGCGCATTTTGATGATCACGACGATTGCCGGGTGATGGTTGTGAAGTGCAGGAGAGCGCCTTCGCCAGTCTTTGTAAAGGATGGCGAGACGGAGCGATTTTACATTCGTACTGGGCCGTCAACAACAGAGCTCAGCGCGAGCCAGACGCAAGACTATGTCAAGCGAAAGTTTAAGGGCTAACCTTTAAGGATTGTGTCGACCTGACAAGGTCGTTTTGAAGCAGCCGAGAAAAGCTATCTATGTTGTTTCCAAAGATCAGTTTTCTTAGAAGAAAAACGGGGGGGTATCCGTAAAATATTGACATTTTTGTAGTTAGAGGGGACGGAGGTTCCGAAGGAATCAAATCGCTTAGGGAGAGGCGTTGGAAAGTAAGAATTCTGAATCGAAAGAATAAACGGAAAGAAACTGTTATGATGACGTTCCATGTAGTTGAAAAAAATTGCCAAAAAGAAAAATATCGATATTTAGACTGTAGTTGTTAACGGCATCGTTTTCCAAGAAGAATAATCTACGTATCATATCAGTCCACTTGACCGGTGTTTCGCTGTGCTTCACACCAGCCAGTGACTTCAGCGTTGGGCATCAAAGGTGCATCTATAGGATCTCATAGTATGGCAAAAAAAGGGATTATATTGAGGAAATTATTTCTAAGAAATCACGTATTCACAAAAGTAAAAGGTGGGATTTAGTTATATCCCATCTTAGGGCGATGCGGGAATGTATTAAAATACTTGAGATCGTGGGTGAGGAGGCGGATTATTTAGAGAAAAAAACACAACCTGTTTACAGTTTTCGGAAATTAAATTTTCAATAGAAACGGTTTTATCATTAGACATGGGGGATGTCTCAGTCGGTGATTTTATTTCACATCTATTGCCTATAAAAAGCTTCGAGAGCGTTAACTCTGTTATGACAACTTTAATTGGTGAAGACTTTAAAGATAAGCTTAGGGTTTGTTTCTCAAGAAGCCACACATGATACCTTTTTTCGGAACAAAGGAAGATATTTTCAATGATATAATTAAAATCATATCCGAAATGTTTAAACTGAGGCATGTATACT
>JAYENE010000214.1:0-3537 GCA_034721935.1 Thermodesulfobacteriota bacterium | reverse complement strand
GGCATCTCCCAAGCCATTTAGGAGCCTGATATCCGCATGACTGGCAACAAAAGACTGTTTTTACATTTTTTTTCATTGTAAATTAATCGCGTCTCTTTTGAAGGCGTACGCCGCAAAACACGAAAGTACGAAATAAGACAAAGCCTTTCAACCTGTGCGGTTAAAGTTACTTAATAATTTTAAAAAAACATCCACACTTCGATATTCATCATTCAATTGGCGCTTTTTGGCACCGAAATGGTTACGTTTTGTGGCTACCAACTTAAGCCGGAACACCTCGAAATTTTAGGGAGTTACAGAGTAGGGTGGGCAGTGCCCACCATCAATGGCGATTGCTGCAAACCGGGTAGAATGGTGGGCAGTGCCCACCCTACGAATTGTCCCGCTTTAAGTTGGTAGCCGCTTTTTACAAAACCATCATTATTATTTGACATTTTAATACATAGCATGTCATTTTGATTCAATCAAGAATTGCTCGCACACATAATAGAGAAATGATAGATTATCACGTCCACACACAACTTTGCAACCACGCCAAAGGTTCCATGGAGGCATATATACAAAAAGCCGTTGCCATCGGTTTAAAGGAAATATGCTTTCTGGATCACCTTACAATGCACGAATACGGAAAAAGGCTTTCAATGAGCCCGGAAGAGGTCCCTCTTTATTTCCAGGCTGTGCAACAATTAAAGCATAAATACCGCGGCATTATTAAAGTTAAGGCCGGGCTTGAGCTGGATTTTGTCAAAGAATATACTGGTTTTTTCCAACAGATTGTGGATACCTATTCATTTGATTTAATAGGAAGCTCATTGCATTTTCTCGGCAACATGGACATAGTCACACGCAAGTCCGAATGGAAACAGGGCAAACTGGATGTCAATTATGTATACGGCCTTTACTTTTCCCAACTTGAAAAGATGCTGGATTACAACTATTTTGATGTTGTATGCCACATCGACCTTGTGAAAAAATTCGGATGGAAGCCATCGATATCTTTTGATAAAACATTTGATAAAATACTATCAAAAATAAAAAGCAAAGATTTAAGCGTTGAGGTAAATACAAGCGGATATGAATATCCGATCAATGAAATGTTTCCATCCATGGAAATTATTAATAAATGCCATGAATTAGGAATAAACATTACTGTTGGATCGGATGCCCATAATCCGGAAAGCGTGGGACAACACTATGACAGGGTGTTGCCGATGCTGGTTTCAGCAGGATACAGGCAGTTAGCCACATTTACAAAACGAAAGCGGGAAATGGTTCCGCTAAAATCTTGATGGCGTCGTAAAAAATCCCAACTACTGAGTTGCAGTGTTTTTTCAGATTCTCAACATACTACATGTATGCCTTTGATCCTGAAAAATCATTACGCCTTGTATATGAAACTTTTTACTTAGCCATATAGGCTACCAGCTTAAGCCGGGACACCTTGAAATTTCAGGGAGTTACAGAGTAGGGTGGGCACTGCCCACCATCAATGGCGATTGCTGCAAACCGGTAGAATGGTGGGCAGTGCCCACCCTACGAATTGTCCCGCTTTAAGTTGGTAGCCGCCATCTATAGTTAAAAGTCAAAAAATGCTGTTTTCCGTCATTCCGGCGAAAGCCGGGATCCAGTAATTACGCCTAATTACACAAAATGGTTTTATCTTGACCTGCGAAATGAGTACTTAATTTGGGGATTGATTTTGAGTATTAAAATAACCAGTTGCAAATGTTTTATTTTTATTTGCCTTATGGCTTTACAGCTTTTTTTGCCTGCGCAAACTCCGGCAGGTGAAAATAAAAAAGCCGGATATTTTAATGCACTGCAAAAGAGGCTTATAGAAGACGGTTTCAGCAAAAATAAAATCAATGCGCTCTATGCCGAGCCAGGGGTCTATTTTGATGCAAAAGGGGTTTCTCTCTTTTTCAGGCACAGCGAAGGCAAATTAAATTACGATCAGTTTGTTTCAAAAAAATCGATTAAAAAAACAAAAAAATATCTTAAAAAACATACAGCAGTCTTTGATAATGCGGAAAAGACATACTGCGTGGACAAAGAAATCATTGCCGCCATAATACTGGTTGAAACAAGGCTCGGAACCTATCTTGGGGAAAGGTATATATTAAACACACTTTCAACCATGGCCTCCCTGAATGACCAGCATGTAAAAAATATGTTATGGCGCAAAATTTCAGGTTCATCTCATTTTACAAGGGAAAAATTTGATAAAAAGGCTGAAAAGAAATCAACATGGGCATATTCGGAGCTAAAAGATTTTCTCAAATATGCAAACAGAGAAAACATCGACCCATTATCTGTTTGCGGATCCTATGCAGGCGCGATGGGCATTGCTCAATTTATGCCCAGCAATATACTTGCGCTTGCCAAAGACGGCAATAACGACGGCTGTATAGACCTGTTTAATCATGCCGACTCCATAGCAAGCATCGCAAGCTACCTGAAACATCATGGCTGGCAGGCAAAAATAGATGACAAAAAAGCTTATAAAATACTGCTGTGCTATAATAACAGCAAATATTACGCAAATATTATTTTAAAAATCGCCAAACTTTTGAGAGGTTGAAACCGGTTTTGGAAACAGTCGTTGTATTCTTGGGAATAAGCATACCATTTTTTTTAATGACTATCTGGGCAATTGTCGATGTCGCACAAAAGGATTTCGGCGCTGTAAAAAAGAAGGCTCTCTGGGGAGTTATAGCAGCCATTCCTTTTATAGGCTTTATTATCTATCTTATCTTTGGATTTAGAAAAGGGAAAAAGTCGAAAACACCGGGCATCCTGTAAAAGAGACCTTTGGAAAATGCTTCTAAAATAATATTTGACAAAATCGCCTGTCTTCAATATTTATCACTATAAGTGGTCCCATCGTCTAGCGGTCAGGACACCGGCCTCTCACGCCGGTAACAGGGGTTCAATTCCCCTTGGGATCACCAAATAATACACATCTCTTTTCAAGGCGTACGCCGCAAAACATGAAATGAGGAAAGCACGAAACAGAAAAGTTTTGTATCATCAGGAAATATAGGGAAATATAGGAGACATCCTATAAAAAAATAAATAACTTGACATGTAGATGGGAAGATCGGAAGTCAGAGGACAAGAATGCTGGATCTGTGGCTATTTAAATATCTGAGAATGAGTGCCGATTCTCGTTAACCTGATAATGTCATCTTCAACATAATATACAACCAGCACATCTCCACCAATATGAAATTCATTAAAACCTGAATAATTTCCAATCAGGGTATGATTCCTCGCTTCAAGAGGCAGTGCTTTACTCTCTAACAGTAAAGATAAGTATTTAATATATTTAGCATATTGATTATCAGATATTTTAAGTCTCTGATAATCTTTTTTAAAAGTTTTAGCTCTGAATAATTTCATAAAGGTTACTTCTTGAACTCATCCAGAGTAACAAAATCGCCATCTAATTTTTTTGCCTCTTCCATTGCCTGAAGTGTTTCATCATTTGGAATTTTTATTTCAAATGGAAGCCCTTTATTAAAAACGATCATGCTG
>JAYENE010000213.1:0-3557 GCA_034721935.1 Thermodesulfobacteriota bacterium | reverse complement strand
TCAATTCTTTCGGCGGCGTCTGTATTTATTTGAAAATCGGTTAATTATAACACACTTTCCGTAGGAACTTAGGGACGTCCATAAATTAGTAAATAAAACAGGGTTAAAGGGAGGTTAGTTACTTAGTTATGGACGTCCCGCAAAGCGCCCCATTGCGTAGTATTACCCAAAAGCCCGACAGAACAGATTCAACTTACGGATTAAATTCTTAAGTGGGACGAACAGGGAATGTGGTTCCAAGTGCGAGCTTGAAACCACAGGAAATGCCTTCTCAGTTACGTGGATAACAGTGTCGATAGTGTTAGAAACGAATTGGAGGGAAAACAAGTGGTATCAATTGCTTGGGTTTTACGTCCTCCTGGGTCTGATTCAGCCTGATCAGCCGAATCGCGCAGTACGGACCCGTATGCTGCGTGGTGTGGGAGGGGCGCTTAGTGATGGGCGTCCCTATCCCGATATGCCACGGCAGTTTCCACTATCAACTTGACTATCACATCAGCAGTAGATATTGTGATAAATCTTTCTGGTATAGCTACTTCGTGTTGCGGCCTTTTGGTACGTCTTCATCAAAGAGGTAGAACCACACAGAATTTGCTCTACATGCCGGTCCGCTTACGCATTTTTATTTTTTTCAGCTAATTCTTCTCTGAGTTCAAATAAGAATTCCAAAGTTTCGCAAACCATAAATGAATAAAAATATTCTGTTTCTTTAAGATGCGGGTCATAGCTTACAATATGAGTCGCATTTCCGTTTTCCGCACAGAGAAGAAAAGCAATATCATCTGAATCAGACGGATAGAGAGGCAGATGGTAAAACACAATGCTGATGTGTTTTCCGAGTTCAAACATTGCACGAATTAGTTTCTTTATGATTTTTTCCGATATGTTCAGTTCTCTCATTTTTTCGATGTATTCGAGAAGCGTGTCATCCGAGTAGAAAATTTCAAACTCATCATTTCTCCAACGGTCAAAGAATTCTTTGTTCGGGCTTGATTTCGATATGCTTTTTTCAGAAGCAATCACAACATTTGTATCAGGCACAACCCTGAAAGAAGTTTTCATAATATTCTGATTTATAAATATTTGCTTATTTCTTCCCGTGCTTCTTCAAATTCTCTGAATGCCTGCTTACGGGTATATCCCTTCTCGCTAAATCTTTTATGTTCCTCTTTCGCTTCCTGCAGGATTCTGATACTTTCTTTGTTGTAAGTCTTCAAATAAGCATATCTGATTTTGTTTCCTCTTTTCTCAAATATTACGGAAACATCCTGGTCTTTCAAAAAAAGTTCTGCGATAAGTTCGGGATTGTTTCTGATGTCTTCAACTGACATATGTTGCGATTCTTCTGATATTTGTTCCATTATTTTCTATCCCCATACTCTTGAAGGGCATAACTTTGCTCTTCAGCGGTCGCGGCTTTTTGCGATCCGTTGCAAGAGCATTGTTGGAAACCCGTATTAACTCTTAAAATGCTGTTTGTTTCGTGTTTATTATAGATTTGTTCTATATATTCAGCCTTTTGACTTGGTCAGATAAGATCAACAGAAAGAGAATCTTTATTCGACCTTAATACAACGCACACAAGCACCTGACCCTGTTGGTGAATATGTACTGCTAGTACTAGTTTCGTCGGTGAAATTCAAATATTTCATATAGCGACATATGAATGTACAAGATACAGATGGGGAGGTACTACTCCAATAATAACCTGAGGTACCAACTCCACTAAGTGCTCCACTCAAGTAGTTGCGAGTTCCTGCAGCAACGAGTTTTAAAGGCGATTGCCACGCGCCATCAACACTATTGCTTCCCCAAGAGTCTATTTCTGCTTGCCATTCTTCTTGAGTTGGCAATCGAAATCCGGTAGGACACGGGTTATTTGCGCCGGATATATCAATACTCCCAGTTGTCCAACGGTTATCCCACCATGGTTCTTTTACCAAAATAAAATCTCCATGGTCTGGGATGTTAGTTGAGCTAATACCTGTTGTAGTTGCACTAGTACGCTTCTCATGGCCATCTGCTATTCGGCCCCACTGATAGAGATCACCATACGCTTTAACATCCGTTGCACTTGTGGCAACACGGGAAGCTCCAAGATTACGGTCCATCCATATCCGCCCAGTTGCAGAAGTTACGGTCTCATATGAAGCTCTCGATACATTTTGAAGTGCATAAATGGCTTCTTCCATTCCAATTTTATCATCGTTGTTTACATCACTGTAAATTAACTGATCATATTCCGGGTTTTGTCCACTAAGGATTTGAAGAATAGTTTTTACCGTATATGTAGGAAGTATAGTCCATTTGGCATAGAGGGTTACAGTAGCGTTAATCGTGTAGGTGTCGCCGGCTGCATAAGCTGTACCTGTTCCGCTGGTGTTGGTGTTCCATCCGCCAAAAGTATAACCTGTTCTATCCAAATTGCCTGTGTTTGCTCCCAAAGTCAGAGACACATCATAGGTCTTGGTTTGAGAGTCCGGGGCAGTGCCGCTGGTAGCGTTATTTGCATTATAGCTTATCGTGTACATGATATCCCGATAAGTTGCCGTAACGGTAATATCATGATCCGGCACCGTAACAATTGTATTGTTCGAAGTGACGCTTGCAATATGTTGTGTATCGCCAATCCAACTATCAAACAATTTTCCAGATGGAGGCGTATCCGCTGAGATCAGCACTTGTTGCCCATTAGTATATGCAAACCCGCTTCCTGTCCCATTATTCACGATTAAGTTGTAACAATTTTCATACGTAGCAGATAGCGTAATATTTTGGTTCGGCATAATAACAAAAGTTGAAGCCGAATATACACCATCTACCTCTACAAAATCCGTATCGCCCTCCCACTGGCGAAATATCTGCCCAAGCTCCGCGGGCTCTGCAGATATAGGAACCAATGAAGCGCTGGGGTATTTACCACTTCCACTTCCGTTCAACACAGTCAGTTGAGGATGTTCAATAAAGACCTCAATGGTTTTGCTGTCTGTATTGCCGGATTCATCTTTTGCAATTACCGTTATCAAGTTGTTCCCCAACTGGAGAGGAACAATGCATGACCACGAAAATTTTCCCGATGCTATACCACTATCCCCTGTCGAGACGTTCTGATATGTTACTTCCTCAAGATAGCTGTCATATGCACTTCCTTGTAATTCGACGCTACTCGTTCCGTGCGGCAGAGTAATGTTTTCTGAAGGGTTGGTGATGGATATTGTCGGAGAAGTTGTCTCCAAGCTATAGGTGACACTCAACCGAAACCGATCACCTTTAAATGCTCTATCACGCAAAGCATGAGTATTTTCAACAGATGACTCTGCTTCAAGAATAACTCCATAATTAGTTGAACCACCCTCCCAATATTCCACTATCTCGGTTAAATCCCAATAAACATCATCATCATCAACAAATTCTGTTGACTGTCTATTGGTAACTCGATAGTATAGGAATTTCCATTTTATGGTCAATTTTATCAATAGGTTGGAGGCTATCAGCACAATGTAGGGGCGAATCTTGTATTCGCCCTAATCAGGGCGATCACAAGGATCGCCCCTACG
>JAYENE010000212.1:0-3563 GCA_034721935.1 Thermodesulfobacteriota bacterium | reverse complement strand
AAAGAACAGATGATTTTCGGTTCACGAATTTCACCATCCTCCTCATAAACAAGACAGAGGCGGTCTTCTTCTCTGAGCGCAATAACCAGTTGGGCTAAAGCCATATTCGATATACCGCTTCGAAGCTGGCGGTTCAGGGTATCGGTAGCGGATTGGCGTAAAGGATAACGGTAGATATCTTCTATTGCTTTAAGCAATTGCCTTGACTCAAACAGCGTGCCTTCGACTTCCCCTGCATAGTCTTTAAGCCGTTCATAAGTGCGAAACCGAGCGCCCGAGGGTCTTCCCAACTGGCCGCCGATGTGTCGTTCTTCTTCAATCAGGAGATCAACCCCTTTTTTTACCAGCTCGTGATGATTCTCATACCGGGGGATGGCGGCTGTATCAGGACGGCATTTTGCCGCTTTGAGAATCTCAAACTGTGATTCAGTCACACTTCCGCCTTTCCGGTCAATCCAGGCAAGGGCATCGTTTCCTTCACCTGTCCGCATATAAACCAGGACCCCTTCCGGTTTTGTGCTTTCTGGTTTAAGCTCTTTTGTGGAATAGACCACCGAAGGCATGGCAGGAATGATTCTTTTAAGCTTTGGATCAGCGTCTGCGGCATTTTTCCAGATCTGATAAGCGTATGATGCAAGATCGACCTCTGTATCATCATCTCCATCCAGAATTCCTGCCTTTTCATGGTAAAGGTCTACCACCGCCTGATCATTGCGGTCATCTTCAAAGAATGCTTCGTCAGTACCGACAACCTCCGCATTTTCCTGCAATCTTACCCGCACTCGATCCCTGAGCCGGATGATACGCTCCACTCCCTCTGCTGGAAGAAAGGAGTAGCAAAGAATATTTTCCGCGTTTTGGCCGATTCGATCAACACGCCCGACACGCTGGATCAATCGAATAATGGCCCATGGCAAATCATAGTTAACCACAATAAAGCAATCCTGCAAATTTTGGCCTTCGCTGAGGACGTCTGTTGCAACAAGAATCCGCAGTTCATCACCAGGTTTAATCCGTCCACGTTTTTCATTACTCTCCGGGCTGAAACGCCAGGCAAGAGCTGTTGGGTCCGGCGAATCTCCTGTCACGCCTGACAACCTTGATACACCCCTGAGTTTCAACTGTTTTTCCAGATAGCGCACAGTGTCGGCAAACTGGGTAAAAACAATAATTTTCTCTTTGGGATGTTTTTCAGCTATCATCTTGTGCAAAGATTCCAACTTGGTGTCTTTAGCCGAATCCCAATCGCCGCATTTTTTTAGTATTCCTAAAAGAGCGCTTCCATCGCTTTGTAAGTCCTTTGCAAGAGCCTTGCTGAAAAGCTCCGCACGCAGCCATCTGAAACGGTTTTTATATTCTAAGGCATATTTCGCATAAATTTCAGCAGCCCGGTTTTTGTAGTCTTCCTCAGATTTCAGCGCCCCCTTATCATTAATCTCATTTTCACCTGTATTATCTTCATTATCAAACAGGTCTGATGTAATGCTCATTGCATCGGCATCTTCATCGTTAATGCGAGCATCGAGCAATCCGGCATCCTGGGCGCCGATAGGAATAGGCTGACCCTGCTCGATTGCGTGAAGAAAAATGTAATTGCGCAAAATGTGTCGCTGGATAGATAGAATGAATGCCTGCCCGCTACTCTCCAGCCGCTTGAAAATATTGGTGCGGCAAAAGCCCATGAGTCTTTTCCCTGCGCGGGAAAGATCGTTCAACGCTTTAACTTCAGACTGGGTGGGTGGTTTTCGGTGGGATTCCTTTACATAATTACCTAACCCATAGCGAGGAAGCCTTAAACTGTTGGTTGTATCGACTACATCCAAAGCGTAAAGTTTTGCGTACTGATCATCAGGATCCCTGTCATCGATCTTGAACTTTATTGTTTTTGGCACACGCACGGGAAAATAAGATCGAGTTCCATCTTCAAATGTAAGGTATTTGCGCCCGCTTTCAGGATCTGTTTCCGCATAGTTATCCTGAATGAAACTCCTGGTGCGCCTGACAAGAAAAAGGCGCATGAGTTCGCGCCAGTCATCCGCATATTCGCTCTTTTCAAAAGCAGCCAGAGAACGTAAAGAGCACTGGAGTTTACCAACAAATTGGGTCTTGTCCTTATCCCTTAACAAGCGTTCAGGCCGGATGCTTAATTCTTTGTCTTCGGGAACAAAAAGGCGCAACTGGTTTGATAGATCAAGGTAGGTTTTGTTGTAAGGTGTGGCTGAGAGAAGAATAACCCTGCTCTCATTTTCGTTAATGTATTCCTGAATCGCATGATAGCGTTTACCTTCACGGTTGCGCAGGTTATGACTTTCATCTATTAAAACAAGCCTGAACCGCCTCAAGTCAGGCAACCGGCTTATAACCTGGCCGATGGAAAGTACTCTTGCGCGAAGGCGATACCTGTCGCGATAGTCTTCCCACATATCTACCAGATTCCTGGGGCAGATAATCAATGTTTCCAAACCCAGGTCATCTTCAAGGATACGTGCAACAGCAGTTGCCATGAGGGTTTTGCCCAGGCCCACTACATCACCAATCAGAACTCCTCCCCTCTTATTGATATGGTGTGCGGCGATTTTTACGGCAGCTTTTTGAAATTCAAAAAGTTTTTGACCAAACTCCCGTGGAATCCGGAACTCGGAAAGACCCGCGCGAGCCTCCTGCGAGAGATGGTAGGCCATTTTAATGTATATATGGTAAGGAGGGATTGGCTCTTCACGCGCCCAGCTTTCACCAATAATCCGGACCAGCTCATCTGAGATATCGATACACCAGCGGTCATCCCAGCGATCTTCAAACCATTGAGCGAGTTTTTTACACGCGTCATGATCAAGCACATCTATATTTAATTCGCCCTGCCTTGACAGGCCTGAAAAAGTCAGATTGCTGCTCCCAAGATATCCTGTAGCGGGATTGACCGGATCAGGCCGGAAAAGCAGATATAGCTTTGCATGTAAAGGGTGTCTGAGGAACAGCTTAACGACAACTTTTTTTGTTTTAATCTGGGCGGCTAACCGGCGCAGGCCAATTTCGTCTTCATTGGTAGGCGCGCCGACCATCAGTTGATCCCGGAACTCCTCGGCTAATTTTTTCTTAAGACGAATTGCCGTCTGATTATCCATGCCGCTATCGGCTCTTGAAAGCCTCATTGACTGCCGCAATTCATCCTGAGGCAATTTCTGCATTCCTACCAGAAGGCGGCAACAATGGCCTTTTCCGCCCGACCATGTCTCGATATATGAATCTAATTTTTTCCAGCCCCGAAGATTGAAATATCCCACACAAAAGTCCGCACGATCGGATAATTCAAGAGTTTCCTGGAGAGCGGGCAGAAGACTTGTTTCTATGTTGTCGAAGATGCGTGGCATTAGAGTATCCTTTTTGAAGAGTTCCTTACTTATGTCTTTCTGATGTCATCTATAAACTCGTAAAGTGGAAAATCAATAAATCTATTGTGTTCCACTATATTCTGCATCAGAAAATGGGTAGAGTAACGATAAGATCAAATATAATTCAGTGTCTCAGCATAGATTTCTACAGGATGTTTAACAACGACTTTGCTT
>JAYENE010000211.1:0-3575 GCA_034721935.1 Thermodesulfobacteriota bacterium | reverse complement strand
ATCTCTTGCGCATCAAGGATTCGCGAAAATCCTCAACATATCCACGGGTATGCCTGTGGTTTTCGCAAACCCTTATGCATCAAGATCTCGGCACATATCTTCGCAATAAATCGCTCAACTTAGGTTACATTATACACATCCTGATCCATAATCTTTTTACTCACGAATTGCCCGGCCAGGAATGCGCCTATTATCAAGTGAAGCCCCGCAAGTTTTTAGAGGCAGGCCATTAAAAGGGCTGACGCTATGGCAAAAGTTAAAGCCTTACCCCCCATTGTCCGTCAAACGCCTGGTGAATTTTGGAATGATGTGGAAATAGTAGTTGATCGATTTAATGTAATGAAGCATTTGAATGACCTTTAAAAAGAAAAGGAGAAAATATGTATACCCTACCTAAGGAAGACTGGCACAGCCTATATATAGATAAAGTTTGCAGCAGCATTGAAAGCAATCTGGAAAATGGTCTTTCAAATGAATCGGTAGAAGAGCGAAAGCTCGCCTTCGGGCCCAACGCGTTGACCCACAAAAAAGGGCAAGGGCCTGTTATCCGCTTTCTCCTCCAGTTTAACCAGCCTCTGGTCTATATCCTTCTGGCAGCCACAGTTGTAACCATTTTTCTGGGTGAATGGTTGGATTCCTCCGTGATATTCGGCGTGGTGCTTGTAAACGCGGTAATCGGTTATATTCAGGAGGCAAAGGCCCTTAAGGCGATAGAAGCCCTGGCAAGGGCTATGACAAGTGATGCGACCGTACTCAGAGGTGGTGAGAAGAGCAAAGTCCCCTCTTTAGATCTTGTTCCGGGGGATATTGTTTTTCTCAAGTCAGGTGACAAGGTGCCTGCCGATATTCGCCTCTATAAAGTCAGAGAGCTTCAGGTGGACGAAAGCGCCTTAACAGGTGAAAGTATCCCGGCTCAAAAGGAAGATCTTGTTCTGGATCCTGAAACGGTTGTAGCCGATCGCAGGAATATGGGATATTCATCAACTCTGGTTACCTACGGTTCTGCTCGAGGTGTTGTTATTGCCACGGGCGACAGGACCGAAATCGGCCGCATAAACGAACTCATATCATCTGCCGAAATCCTTGCAACCCCTCTTACAAAAAAAATCGACAGTTTCAGCAGAATCATGCTCTACGTTATCCTCGGCATGGCTGCCTTTACATTTATGATAGGCTTTGTAAGGGGGCAGGACGTGGTTGAGATGTTTCTCGCCTCAGTTGCGCTTGCCGTAGGCGCCATTCCTGAGGGGTTGCCTGCTGCGATCACCATCACGCTTGCCATAGGCGTGTCCCGGATGGCCAAAAGAAATGCCATTATCAGGAAGTTGCCTGCTGTTGAAGTCCTAGGAAGCACAACCGTTATATGTTCAGATAAGACAGGAACCCTCACCCAAAACCAGATGACAGTAAAGGAAATATATGCGGCAGGTTTTAACTACCTGGTTTCCGGGGTCGGTTACAGGCCTGAGGGAGACATCAAGCCCGAGGATGGAAGTCCCGATATAGCCACAAACAGGACACTTACTGAGCTTCTAAAGGCAGGGGCTTTGTGCAATGACTCTCTGCTCAAGGAAACAAAGGAGGGCTGGAAAATAGAAGGAGATCCTACTGAAGGTGCTCTGATCGTTTCTGCCAAAAAGGGAGGAATAGATCTCAAGGAGCTTGAAAGCCTGATGCCGAGGGTCGATTCAATCCCCTTTGAGTCGATTCATCAGTATATGGCGACATTACATGATCAGGGAAAAGGAAGTCCCAGGATAATTTATGTTAAGGGCTCGATAGAGAGCCTTTGTGTGGAATGCAGCCTAGTTATTAATGAAAAGGGAAATCCCGATGCAACATATCAAAAGGAGATTCAAGGGTGGGTTGAGAAAATGACGAAAAATGGCCTCAGGGTACTTGCATTTTCCAAAAAGGAGATGCCCCCTGGAACGGAAAGTATAACCCATGAAGATCTTCAGGAAGGCTTACAGTTCCTGGGACTGCAGGGGATGATCGATCCGCCCAGACAGGAGGCAATCGGGGCAGTGGAAGCCTGCCAGAAGGCCGGCATACTTGTAAAGATGATAACCGGAGATCATGCAGGCACGGCAGCGTCTGTTGCCAAGCAGTTGGGTCTTTGTGGAGAATCATGCTCTTACCATACAAGGGAGGTTCTTACAGGTGTGGACATCGCCGCACTGCCTGAGGAAGAGTTGATAGAACAGACCGGAAGGACCGCTGTATTTGCCAGAGTCTCTCCTGAACAGAAACTGCGTCTTGTTGAGGCATTGCAGAAAAAAGACAACATCGTGGCGATGACCGGGGATGGAGTGAACGACGCCCCTGCACTCAGGCAGGCGAATATCGGAGTGGCAATGGGTATCACAGGGACCGAAGTCTCCAAAGAGGCGGCGGACATGGTCCTTACCGATGATAATTTCGTAACCATAAAGGCGGCAGTAGAGGAGGGCAGAGGCATATTCGACAACCTTATAAAGTTCATAACCTGGACCCTTCCAACAAATGGAGGCGAGGGACTAGTCATTCTCGCCGCCATACTGCTCGGCACCACCCTCCCCATCATGCCGCTTCAGATCCTTTGGATAAATATGACTACGGCTCTGTTTTTGGGGCTTATGCTTGCGGTAGAGCCCAAGGAGCCGGGAATAATGGAGCGGGCGCCGAGGAATGCAAAAGACCCTATATTGATCCCCACCCTTATATTTAGAATAGTTTTGGTCAGTTTTCTGCTGCTTGTAGGCGCCTTCGGGCTTTTTAACCTCGAGCTTTTGTTAAGAGACGGGGATGTAGAGCTGGCAAGGACACTGGCTGTGAATGTATTCGTTTTTGGAGAGATGTTTTACCTGTTCAACTGCCGCTCCATCACCAATTCGATGTGGCGCCTCGGTGTCTTTTCCAACAAGTGGCTGATCGCGGGCGTGGCTATGATGACTTTGCTTCAGTTGGTATACACATACACGCCTTTATTCAACAAGATTTTTGAAAGCCGTCCCATGGGTATTTCCGAGTGGGCCATGGTAATCGGTAACAGCGCCCTGATCTATATTATAGTGGGTTTTGAAAAGTATTTAAGAAGAAAATAGGCCCCGGCAGGGACCGGTGCCGAGGCCTTCTACTATTTTAAGACTCCTATGATTCAAGGGTCCATGTAAAAGCAGATCTAAACCCACGAATCCGTGACCTCTTGAGTCTTATTTGAACCCAGCAAATCCTTTAGAGAAAATACTATTGCTGAAGGAATCCGTTTTTCAGGTGCGGAAGCGGAAGTGTTCAATGTCACTCAGGTCAAAAAAGAGGTAGACATAAAGGGCTATTAGAGAAAACTTGGGGTCAAGTCTGCTCTTGACTCTTGCACGGTAAAATGTTACGGATTATGACATGGCACGTCCACTCAGAATAGAGTATCCTGGCGCATGGTACCATGGGCGAAGAATTGCTATCAAAACAGCAATTCCCGATCACAGTCGGAATGCCTTAAAATAGCGAAGTAAGGATTTTGCTTTTCGTAAACTTTTTCTTGAATTTAGTTCAAAACCAGCGACTTTTTTTGGTATTCTTTTTACCACATTTTT
>JAYENE010000210.1:0-3583 GCA_034721935.1 Thermodesulfobacteriota bacterium | reverse complement strand
AAAATCATTTCAAAAGAGAAATACAATACAAAAAGCATTGAGGAGATTGCCGGATAGCAAAATCTAAACCCATCGAATTCGATGCCTTTAAAAATGAAGCTAAACAATATGGCTAAACAAAATGATTAAGCAAATGCCTGCTGGGGTGGCGCAAGATCGCTGGAAATACCGTTAAGTTTTTAGGTATATAGGAGCGTACATATAATACCAATTTTAATTATGGCGAATGTGCCATATTAGGGAAAGGCAGAGGGTCAAGTTTGCTCTTGACTTATATTAGTATGAAATCCGATTGATATTGAGTTGAATCTCCACGCAGTCCGCCAAAGTACTCTGGCGGACGGGGAATGTGCTCGTTGTTGCGGTTCGAAGTTTGGTGCTGCAAAAAAGGGCAATGTTCTTGAAACAATCGGTGTTGATTATGATGTGGCAACATCAATTATGGATGCGAATTTATAAAAGCTTTAAGGCTTATTGAAGAAGAGATTTTTGATATGGACAGGACGGTATTTGCCAAAGATATCAGTGATGACGGCAAAATCAGAATGACCGGTTTGACGGAAAGTATTGCCGTTATTGCCATTGATAAACATGGCAATGAGAGCAAACCGTTTATAATCGTAATGGATAGACTGAAGACTGAAGGCTGTTAGATCACTTCAACCTTCAGCCTAAATAGAAGGAGTTATTATGAAGTCTTTTGAAAGCGTCTCATTGATGAAAAATGAAAGTGACGCCATCAAGGCAGCCATCAAGATGCTAAAAAGTGAATTCTCCATAGCTAAAGTTATTCTGTTTGGATCAAAGGCCCGCGGAGACTATGACGAGTATTCAGATATCGATTTGCTTGTGGTTGCTTCCAGGTCGCTGCATTGGAAAGAGGAGAAGGCCATTATTGGGGCTTTGTTTGATATCGGTATGGAATATAATGTTATTTTCAGTCCGTTGTTCACTTTCTCTGATGAGTGGGAGGAGGGTATATTCACGGAGTTTCCTGTTTACCAGGAAATCTCACGAGATGGAGCTGTTGCGTTATGAGTCAACAAATCATTATCGACTATTGGATAGAAAAGGCCGGGGAAGACCTTGCGTCAGCTCGGGACAACCTTAAATCAAGCAGGTATCAAAATGCAGTGCGAGATGCATATTTTGCCTGTTTCCATGCTTTTTCTTCAGTGCTTTTAAATGAGGGAAAAACGTTTAAAAAACATAAAGAAGTACGATCAATGCTCCACAGGGACTTCATTCGACCTAAGAAAATCGATAGGTCCTGGGGAAAACACTATGATTGGCTTTTTGATAATCGACACAAGGCGGATTATCGGCCATTGATTCAATTTGATGCTGATCAAGTCAAAGAGATAGTTGAGGAAAGCGAAGCATTCGTGAAAGAGATGACAGGTCTGCTAAACAGGTTAAAATAAAATGGCGAAAAAGCCTGAAAGTTTGATTCTGGTTGACACCTCCAAGATGGACAAGTCCGGCATCCGGGTGAGCGAGCTTGAAAGAGACAGAACCGCATTCCTAAGCGAGGATTATGAAACTGAGGTCGGAGGAGCAAACAAATTTGTGTTGGATTATCTTAATGAGTTGAGAAAACGCCCGGAAGATAAAAAGCAGCTTTCCCTTTTTAAGCCTGAAGATTTTGGGGAGAGAAGAGATGAAATCATCCGGACATTTGTAAAGGGCGATACAAGACCGCCCTATGTAGTAAATACATCAAAACTGAAAAGCCCGCAAAATATCGTTCTGGTTTCCCACTCACCTGAAAAAAAGTTTGTTTTTCAATTGATAGACAATTCTGATTATATTGATTCCTGGATAAAATCACCTGATAAGAATTTCTACTCCATTGATTATGAATACTGGAAAGGCGGCAAGGACAGGGTCAGGCGAAGTTTTAATCCCGATTTTTTCATAAAAATCGATCTGGACGAGTACATTTCAAGGCTTGAAAGCAAAGGGAAGCAGGATTATCTTGAACACCTGAAAAAGCTCCAGGATGAAGGAATAGAAACCATCATCAAAGTGGTGGAGATCAAGTCAGATGAAGAGCAGGATAAAGCGACGCCGGCAAAAGCGGAGTATGCAAAGGTACATTTTGAAAGGGTAAACAGAAAATTAAGCACATTGAACCCGGCAGACCTTGAGAGCAGATATCAGCCAGATGCGAAGCAGCATTACAGCTTTGATTTGCTTACACCCCATCAATTCCCGCGCTGGATTGCAGATTTGAAAAAAGGAAAACCTGGATGATTGGAGATCCGTGGATTTCCTGTTTACACTGTCAGTTTTAATTTGTCGGACTAAGGAACTAAAAGTTATTCCATCATTATTGATAGCAAATTCATACTGTTTTGATTCCGTTTATTCGTTCTGGTGCAATTATGAATCTCAGAGAAAAACAACGATTGCTTAAGATAGAACGCTTTGAAATTCTGGCCAGATACCAGGCTTCAAACGTAGAAGAATTAAATCAAAAGGTTGCAGAAGGCGATGCGCCGGAACATCCTGGCTGGGAAGATTTAATTGAAGTTAAAAATATTGAACAGGAAATTAACGAGATAAAGAATGATATCAAAGCATTATAAATAAAAAAGGAAACAGCATTATGGAACAAGATGTCACTGTCAAAATACCACGCACCTGGATAAAAGGATTGCCTGAAGAGGAGCTAACTCTCAAACAAATCATTCGTCTGGGCATTTACCAGTACAAGGTAGAGCGTGCAATTCAGTTGTATCGGGATGGTGTGGGCTCTCTGGGTTATATTGCGGAACAAATAGGGCTTAACAAACAAGATCTGATCAGGGAAGCTCGTCATCATAATATAGATCCAAAATATTCCGATCAAACGATCAAAGAGGAACTTTCTAAATGGCATTAAATGTTGTTTCAAACGCCGGCCCTCTTATGGTTTTTTCAAAACTGAATGCACTTCACTTGTTAAAAGAACTCTATGGTCGAGTTGAGCTCCCATTTTCAGTTTACATAGAGACTGTCAGCGCTGGGATCAGCCGTAGTTTTGCGGACGCTCAAATACTGAATTCATTTCTTTTAAAAAACAACTGGAAACCGGTAAAAGAAATCGAAATGCCTATGGATTTGCGGGCAGCAAATCTTGACCGAGGCGAAAAAGAATCGATTGCCCTGGCTTTATCGAAAAATGCGCTACTTCTCATGGACGAAGAGCGTGGTCGGAATTATGCCCGGCAAAAGAATTTACAGGTACGGGGGTCATTGGGTATTTTGATTGAAGCTTATGCAAAGAAGTTGATCAGCGAAGATCAACTGCGTCTCTATTTTCAGCAAATCAGCGAAAGAAAAGATATCTGGATCAATCCTGACCTTTGCTTACGTTTACTTGAAGAAATATTCGGCTAAGATTCCAGTTAACGATTTTTGTTGTATCCAACGATCCTTATATAGAAAATATCCAGGGATGTGTTTTAATGCTTAATCTAGAAGAACAGACCATAAAGGAACTGGATGAATTAAAGCCCCAGGCATTGGCGAAAGTATATGACCTGATAACCGAGCTAAAACGGATAAATCAGGCACAAAAAAGCAAACCGGCTACCGC
>JAYENE010000209.1:0-3586 GCA_034721935.1 Thermodesulfobacteriota bacterium | reverse complement strand
AAAATTTTATTTGGTCGTCGTTATTTCTTAACGCTCACTAACATGCTCAAACAGTCAGCCGTTTTAAATTTAACTGCCCGCCACATCAGGTTGTTGGCAGATTACTTTTTGAGTTTGTAAATTTCTGCTGTATAAAAGGTGGATTTCATTCCGCACTCTCCCTTCCTTCTTTCTCTTTCATCTTGATCAACAGTATTCGTGTTTTGGGATGACTTAATAAACGATTTGTTTCCAGCAGTTGAGCATACTTCTCCGGCGGGATAATAAAGGGCTTCAGATCTATATCCTGTTCAATGGTTACACGTGATCGACGGCAAGCTCCAGAAGAGGCGGCAGGCTGTGACAAAAATTTTGTCTCTATGACGATCTCTCCTGTTTTACCTACAGGAAACGAAATTTTTTCCGGGGGCATGATCTGAATCGAATCAAATCCGTCCGGCAGGAGAACCTCTGTCCGAATATGTCTCCGGTTGAACCAGCCTCGATACAGAGGGTTTTCCCGCTTATCTCTCGTGACCCCGGCAATTCTACTGGAAAGTCCCGGTATATTCATATAGAGATACTTTCCCTGGCGGGTCCCGTAATTTGCTGCAGTGACGGAAAATTTCTCTATTCCAGGGTAAACATCATAATCAGTAACATATTCTCCTTTTGCCTCGGCAGCCTGACTTATGGAAGCCACTATTTCCAGATGATGGCGGTGGCGTTCCTCAGGCTGTATTTCTGTGAATCTTTTTCGAAAAGAGGCAAACGTGCTACCGTAAAATTTGCGCGTCTTTGTAATTGTTGCATGACCATCATCTTCCAGCTTGATCTCAAGAATAAGATCTTCACGATCTTTCAATCGGTCGGCAGCAACATGAATCGTTATTATTTGACCGTTTTGCAACAAGAGGCCGAAATGTTCATCGCTCGGAGTGGTTCCGAGCAGGGCATACTGGTCAGTATCATTCAAATATATGTATCCCTGATCTGTCTCTACCCGCACCAGCACATCGTTAAACCATTCGGGGACAGGATATTCTTTCAGAAGATGTCCCAGGTTTTCAACTGGTGATAGAGAAGAAGAAAGGACAAACTGTGGGTTGAAGCCGACTGCGGAAAGTAAGGCATGCAAGAGTACTGCCTGATCTGCGGAATTACCATATCCGTCTGTCAGGGTTACAGCAGCCGGGGATATTTGATCAAGAGGCAGATCGCTAATTGAAAGAGATATCGGTTTTATATTTTTTGCGACAAAGTCACGGATTGCAGTTATTCGGTCTTCTTTTCCGGAAATTCCTTTAATTAGTTCCCGCGCCCTGTCGATTACTTGCGCCTGAGGCAAAGCAGCTTCTTTCAACGCCTCGTTAACATCTTCCGCAAAACGTTTCCAGTTACCAGAGGAAGCAAAAACCGTGGGGTTAAAACTATACCAGGGGGGCAAAAAATCTTCATCATTGACAGGCGCTACTTTGGTTGCAAAAAATTCACAGATCCTTTTGTTTTTGGTGAGTCTCTCTTTTTCCTCAATAATCCGTTTGGGAGTACGTTTCCATACAGATTCCAGACCGATTCCCTGATCGGCCCGGGAAATTTTTAATGGGAGTGAAACAGGGATTTTTATCCTGACAGTTTTTTTCACAATCGGGTTATGGTAGCGAAATGACCCGTTGATGGAAAAAAGGGGTCGCCTTGTTTTTCTTTTATGTGCCTTTGAAATCATTTCCTGATGGTAAAATTCTCCGTTGATGGAAAAGAATGGCCGACCTTTCTTTTTCCGGATAATAGTATACTCAACAATACTTCCCACCTGAACGCCCGGCAGGCTGACTACCATGGTCCTGGCAGCAGGGTATCGCGGGGCATCGCCGACCCAGACAGCGTCCATAATATTGATCTCCTGTCTGTTGATTACCTTTACCTCTCCCGATTGAGAAACAACCCTGGCATCTTTAATATCCACCTCTTCCCAGACTGGATTAAAGGCGATGCGTATATCGCTGTTCCTTTTTTTTCCGGCATAAGTGAGGATTTTAATTTTTACTCTTTTAGTTTCCGTCCAGCAGGTTTCATTCTCAATATTGTATTCGACCTCCTCTTTTAGGACCACTGCATCTGCTGAAAAGGAATTATACCATTTTCTCTTATTATCGGTTTCTGTGCTGGTAACCGCGGAAAAGATCGGCATCCTGCGATTATTAGACTCTATTTTTTTGAGTGTCTCTTTGAGTGTCACGTATTGTTCAGGCGAGTACTCAGGGATCTTCATCTTGAAAACATTTTTGCTGGTCAGTATATTATCTTCAAGAGATAGATTGCGGTTCCAGGTAGTTCCCGTATTTTCAACAGATTCATATCGTGGAAGACTCAAGAGATTGCCTACAGACTGATTCAGGTCCAGTTTCATGGTCTCTTCCACGCCGCAGGCAAACTTGGTAAAAACAGGGAACCTTCGTTTTTTAAGCCCCATTTTCCTCAGGAGATGATTTACCATACCTATGTTGCTCCCTAATCGCGGGATCGGGATCATGCAGGTTTCCTGACCCTGTACCCTGATATCTTTTGCTTCAAAGTTGAGATGGACCTCAAGCGGATTTGCAGTATCCAGCATGTTCTCAGGAAAAATTTGATAACTCTTGAGCCGGGCTCCCGGTAAAATCTTTTTTGTGATATTTTCAAAAAATCCTCGTCGCTCATCCCGGGTTAATCTTGAAAAATGACCACGGTAAACATTGTCATTAATACCGCCAAAGCGTAATATCGATTCAGCCTTCAGGTTTCCGGCTTTATCCAGACCCCCGCTTGTTTCAATATGCATCATATTCTGTTCCGCGGGTTCAACAGGGCTGGTCCTGAGTTTTTCCCCATCAGGCGTAGCAACAAGATAACTCTGGTTATTGAGATAAGCCGGAAAAAGCTGCCTGGTGTTTTCATCCGTTGAATCCATCAGCAGATATGAGCCATCGGGGTTCCGGACACTCGTAACAGCATGGTTGAAAAAAGGCTGGGGGACTTCCAGATCTTTTTTCGGGCCATTCATGATAAGAACAGGATAGGCATCGAGTCCGGCCAGGCGCAGCATGGCCGTCAATAATGCGGCCTTGTCGCGACATACCCCGGCCCGGCGGTCAAAGGTCATATTCACCGGATGCGGTTCATAGCCGGGCGAATCCTTTTCAACAGTGAGTCCGAGATAACGGATCTCCTGGGATACCCAGGAGAATATCACCCTGATCTTATCATTGGGATCGTTGAGATTTCCGACCAGTTGATCTACCGTATTTTTCATCTCCTGACTGGTCTTGGCTATATTCGGTTTGCAAAGGTTCCAGTACCAGCGGGAGATCCACTCCCAATCCGATATGGTGCTTATCAGCAATCGTTGCATCTGTGTATAAAAGGGCGGCATTTCCGGTTCAATAAATGCGCGGGGTATATTTTCAGCAACCCAGTTGTAGAAAATCTCATTACCTTTGACCTGTTTATTATGAGTGATTGTGCCGGGAATTTCGGATTTAAGGGCAATGCTTTTCAGGGGCTTTTCTTTCGGACCAATCACAGTATATTCCGACCTTATGATTGGATTAACGTTTTCAAATCCCAC
>JAYENE010000208.1:0-3599 GCA_034721935.1 Thermodesulfobacteriota bacterium | reverse complement strand
GCGCCAGGGTTCAGAAACGAAGAGAAGATGTTAGCCTCCAAACAAAAACAAAGGCAGGGACGGAGGCTAAAGATACAATGATGACAATCATCGAAACTGCCAAGAAACATTCGGTCAGCTCATATAACCTAAATTGAGCGATTTTTTACTCGATCTGCACCGATCTCTTGCGCATCAAGGATTCGCGAAAATCCTCGACATATCCACGGGTATGCCTGTGGTTTTCGCAAACCCTTATGCATCAATATCTCAGCACATATCTTCGCAATAAATCGCTCAACTTAGGTATAAATATATTTATGATCGAATAAGCAAAATCTTTAAAATGCCATCTCTTGCAAAGCTAATCAGAGTAAAAACGGCTTCCCAACCAACAATTTACAATAGCGATTGACAAAAAGGCAACTCCATAACATATTTTTAAAATGTTTTTCACATCCAAAGGATTGGTGTTCCCCATAATTTAAACAAGATACCTTTTTTTTGACATCGGAAAACTTGCGAGAGAACTTGTGGGAATGACAGAAAGAGGGTGTTTTTCAAAGGTCTCTCTTTTTGAGCCTTTCAAGATTTTCCTTGGCAATAGTCATATCCGTATCCAATTCAAGGGCCTTTTCGTACATGACTATTGCTTTGTCAAGGTCGCCTTTTTCGCGATAATTCGATCCAAGGCTTGCATAATCCACGGCAGAATAGGGATCTATTTCAACAGCCAGGAGAAGGTTTTCAATTGATTTATCATAGTTTTTAAGCTGAAAATAAGAAAATCCAAGGCTATTATATATTTCCTTTACATGCCCGGCTGCTTTCCCTGCTTTTTCCAATGCTGCGACAGCCTTTTCGTACTCTCCAAGACTGTTATGGCATGAGCCCGCGTAAATCAATATACTGATGAAATCGTCCTGTTGCGGCTTTAGATGCAGGGCTTGCGAAAACTCCTCGAGGGCCATTTGATAGTCCTTGTTTTCAAAATAGCAACGCCCTTTGTAGAAGTGGAAATAGTACTGGCCCTGGTATGTGAGTTCAGCCTTGTTAAATGCTTTAATAGCCTGATCAAAGCGTCCGATGTTTGTGTAGCCAAGGCCGAGTCGAAAATTAATATGACCGGCTTCTTGAGCCGAAGATAACTTCAATGATTGCTCATATTTTTCCACGGCTCGAATATCGTCTCCCGCGTCATGGCACAATGTTCCAAAATGACAGAGCAGCGCTCCGATCCGTTGTTTCCTGCCTTGCGATACGGGCAGATCTGCAAAAGATTCGGCGCCTCGCGCCCTGCACTCAAGGCAGTCTCTTGACCCGCCGTGTTCATAATAGAGTGTCATGAGCGCATCCACGCTGTTGCTTTCATAAATATTTGCCAGGCTTTCGTTTTTGCGAAATGCGTCCAGACAGGTATAAACCTTGCCGTCCTGGGCCGAGATAATAAGCGAAGCCCGGCATGGGCCGGGTATAAACCGGTCTTCGGACGTTAACATCTCTAATGAATCATCAAGAAGATCTCCGTTAAACATATTGCAGGCGATTTCAGCCGGCTCTTTTGAATCATCGTTTCCATAGTAAAGTTTTTCCGTTCTGGCCAGAAGATCTTTATCCTGCGTAAGAAAAAAAAGGCTTTTGTCGAGATAAAGACAGGGTAAGATAAAATCTCTTTTAAGTCTATCCAGCAAGGTTATAAGTGAAGCAGGTTCAACCCGGTTATCAGGAACAATAACAGGAAGCAGCATAAACCTCGGCACTTCCTGATATACATAGCCCTCCTGATCAAACTCTCTGGTTTCCCGTTTCAGACACTGGTAATAATACTGAAAATAATAATCTATTCCCTTTGCGGTTGTCTGGGGGATTGTATGAACAAAATGGAGATAAAGCCGGGCAAACAGGTTCTTTCTGAGAAATTTGATGACATCCTTCTGAATACGTTCCACTTGGGGCATGCATTCAGGCAGACTCCCGGCCACAAGATAAAGATTAGATGTCATGTTCACATATGAAAACAAGCCTGACAACGTCCCAGACAACATATTGGAAAGCTGCTCAAGATTCCCATTGTCCTGTTTGCTCAGTATCACATATATTTTATGTATAGCAGTCTTAATCATTTCACGACACGATCCGCTTTCCCCCGTCAAGAGAATGAGCTTTCCACATATTTTGAATCTTATGAAGCTCGCTGGTCCTTATGTATTCAGTTTCGTACTGAGATCCTATCGATATATATGCAGGACGGTCGGTGTTTAACGGGCGTATATTATAGTCTTTGTAATGGCCGGCCAAGTGTGTTCCGAAATAGATCTGCATCTGCTGTGAATTTGTATTTCCCATGATTTTAACCCTGTTTTTTTTCACAAACTCCAGCGTCTTAACCGCATCGTCAAAGGTTTCATAAGGAAGGCCGAAAATAGTAAAAAGCTCCACCTCAATTTCCTGGTGTTGTGCCATTTTGATTGCCTGGACTACCTTGTCAAGGGATAGATGTTTGCCTAATCTCGCCTGAACCCGTTCCGAGGCCGACTCCAGTCCATAGGCGATGGTTTTAACACCTGCATTTTTCATTTTTTTCATTAGTTCAGGAGTTACAAGATCAGCACGGGTTTGCATCCACATTTCAAATTCAAGGTTCTCTAATAAAATCCTGTCAAGAAGTTCTATCAGCCGCTCTGGTTTAAAGGATATATTTGGGTCTGCAAACCAGAGTTTTTTTACACCTTTTTTGCTTATCCATTTAATTTCTTCAATAACCCTGTCAACAGAATGAAAAGTTATTCTGTGCTTGAATGCATGAGGGGTGTAACAATAGATGCAGCGGTGAGGACATCCGCGAGATGTCAGCATGATGGCCTCCCTCATATGAGAATAGTCAAAAACGTCGCTCAGATATGCAGAGGGATATTGATCTAAGTCAGTAAAACCCTCTAATTCAGGTGTGTCATAAACAGCGCCGTCACCATCTTTGTAAGATACTCCTGAAAGGTTTGAAAAAGGGGCTCCATTTTTGATAGCCTGCGCAACACCCAGTACCGTTACCTCACCCGAAGATCGACAGATATAATCAATATCAGTAAGCTCCGCAAAACCGGAAGAAGGCATGAAGGTGGCCTGGGGACCACCAATGATTGTTTTAATATTATTATCAATCGATTTTATTAATCCGGCAAAACCTCTCACGTAGAGCATGGTTCTCTGATAGGCCGTCAATCCAATTAGAGCAGGTTTAAAGGTGTTGATAAGCTCGTGAAAGCCGGAGCAGGATAAAGACATATCCTCTCCTACAGCTAATATCTTAACACCAAATCCATTCGACTTAAGATAGGCCGCAATGTATCCTAACGAGATAGGAGTCGTTGCCGACGCAAAAGGATTAATTTCAATAAGCAGAACATTCATAACGCGTTTTTCTATAAGAGGCAGGCGTATTAATGTCAAACAATAATTAAGGGGTAAGGATTAATCCTTAATCCTTACTAATATGGCGCAGGACATAGGCCAGTATCCCGCCATGTTTGTAATAGCTCAATTCTACTGGAGAGTCGATCCTGACAATAAGCGCAAATTCGATCTTTTTATCGTCTTTTCGATTAGCGCAAACCAAAAGTTTC
>JAYENE010000207.1:0-3610 GCA_034721935.1 Thermodesulfobacteriota bacterium | reverse complement strand
TAGCTCGGTGCGGCCTGCCTCAATGATAAGTTCTTTGTTTGACATTTACCCAGCTCCGCCCTTTCGGCTGTCTTGTCCAAGGGAAATCATGGCTTCTTTGCTCGTAGCTTTGGGAGGTATGGTTATTCCTTTCATAATATTAGCTCTTGAGTTGTTGAGGTGATAAGTTGTTAAGTTATTCGGTTCATGAGCTTAAGCTCTTACAAGTTTATAGGATATAGGGCGTGTTTGCCAGCTTTTCCACTTTAATTTTTGTTTTGCAACATCGGGTTTCTATACCTTTGTATTCATGATTTATGTTATTACTGGTTTAATTTTTTTCTAATATCTCCGGGCACTTCTACTGAATCTTTTGGCACATGATAGCCATGATACATGTTTTGAGGTGTGTCGCCTTCAAATTTGAAAACTATTATTTCATCATGGTCATAGTCTAAATTAAACAGCTCTTTTTTATGGTTGCCGATGGCGGTATGTAATAAAATCTGAGCCTCTTCGCAGGAACTGCGTAACGGACTTATGTCTTCACCACCGACATTCGTTATTTCTTGTCTATTTTCGCCATGTTTGGGATTGATATTGAAATTCCTCTGTGGCAGCCGGTTTTCAGCAAACCATGTTAAAAGCTCGGTTTCATATTTTAAATTGTCTATTTCAATCCCTGATACATTGTTAATTGTTACCAAAATAGCCTTCTGAATACTACAGGCATTATGATTCAACAATACATAATTATCTTCATTTTCAGTATCATTGCTTTTACGTTGCGCTATTTCGCAGAATGTATTATTGCTTATTTGCTGACTGAAAATTTTATATTCGGTAATATTTGATTGTATTGGATCATCCCGCCAGTTTATAAACGCATTATTTTGAATTAAGCTTTGGAGAAGCTTCTTTGGTGCTGACGGATAGCAATCTTCCAAAATTTCATAACAGCACAGGAAATTTTTAATATTTAGATTGTCATAAAATCCTTCATAATTCTCAATAGAAATATCTTCAAACCTTGTTTTTAAGTCCCGTATCAACTTCTCATATAGATTGACTTCATAAAACTCGGTTTCTGTGGATCTCATCCATTTGTTTACAGGATTGGTTTCCGGTAACAATAGAAATAGATTGACTTGCGCCATATCAGAAACCTGTTAAAATTTTCATATCTTTGTCCAGACGATCGAAAAAACCATTGGGCGGTCTTTTTATTTTACCTCCGGGCAATATTGGCAAATGGGTGGATACTGTAGCATGAGCTGTAATATCTCTATCGAAAAAATAAACTTTCGAATCTGGAGGGGATATCAACCCTTTTTTGGTTGCCACCAACACACCATTAATTATATGGTCGCTGTGGGTTTCAATAATAAACTGAACACCTGATTTTGCAGCCATGCAAATTAACTCTATCAATTTCGCCTGCCCGTCAGGATGTATATGGGATTCAGGATTTTCAACAATAACAATACTGTCTTTGGGTGAATGTAATGCCGCAATAATAATAGGAAGTGTATAAGAAATACCAAATCCGATATTTGTTGCTTTGAATTCTTTTGTCGGTGTTTTGTTCTCTCCACGACTATAACTATAATTAATTTTATAACTTGACTCTAAGGGTTCAACCTTAATGTTAATATTTGGGCTGATATCTTCCAACCATCTTTTTACCTGAAATATAAGATCGCAGTTTTCATCTTCAGGTTCTTTTTTTAGTGATTCATTCGCAATCGACTCATTTTTAAAATAGTCCAGATAGTGAGCAACAAGCTCACAACGGCCTTCTTTGACTGATATTTGATGGAACAATTCAACTCCTGATGTATCTTTATCATAATTTTGAACCGGACCATTTCGAAAAGCACTAATATATTGAAATTTATTATTGAATAAACTTATGGATTTTAACGTGGAAGCATTTTTAATATTCGATTCCTTAATTTTTAGAAATGTATCGGTTAATTTTTTATCATCTACCATAAAAGACCATTTGTGCTGATCCTCTCCACAATGTATGGCGAATTCAATTAAATCATCTTCTGCGGATTGATAAAGTGCATCTTCAGCAACACCGATGGCACACAGATCTGCATTTAATTCAAGTCCTTTGCCAAGCATATTCTTCTGAAACGTTTGTCTCAAAAGTAATAATGCCTGGATGGCTGAAGATTTGCCCATCCCATTCAATCCTGTAAGAATATTGAGACTGGAAAGTTCTAAATCAGTTCTTGAATGTGATTTGAAATTTTTGATTTTAATTTGTTTTATCATGCTTAAGAACTTCCCCGATTAAATTTTTGATTTTTTCAAAACGGATTTTAATATTTGACTTTTGCCCGGTTCCAGTAGTTATTGAACGATAAAATAACTCATCATGATTAAATAAATTTATTAATTTTGAACGGAACTCGTTTTTTTTGTTATTTAAAGTTTCTTGTTCATTGTCTGATAACCATGCCAAATTTACACTGATGGTATCATATACTGCTTTTGAAATAGGTCGACGACGACGTTCTTGAAGGTCGTACCGCTTCCTGAAAGCATAATTCCCAAAAATAGCAAAGGAGAGTTCCATGGATTTTTTAAACGCTTCCTTGATCTCTATACGTTCACTTTCTGTAGTTTTTGCTAATTTTTCCATGCCATCATTAAGAAACTTATCCAGTTCTCCTTCATAATTATCTTCATAGCCTAAAAGGTAGAATGCCACAAACCTATTGGCAAAATCCCGGTCCTCCATTCGCCTGGTTTTTATAATATTACAGGTTGCTTTTTTAAACGCTTCTACTTTCGATAATTTCTCAATAAATCTTGCAGGGACTCCCTGGTTAAGGGCATGACGCATTTCCTGGGGAGTTAAGACCAAGCCTCCGGTATTTACCCGTTTAAAAATTAAAAACTTAACATTAGAAGGGGTTTGTTTTTCAATTACATAGAAATTTATTTTCGCACCGCTTATTTTACGTTTTTCTTCTCTGGATAAGTCATTGTATCTTTTCCCTTCGTAATAATCCAGGAATTCAAGGCCAGTTAGAGAAAGAGTTTTTTTTACAATAAAGTCTTTAAATGTACATAATCTTTGTAATCCATCAACAACAAGCCATTTGCCGGATTTGACATCTTCACTGAAATAAAATGAGGGCAAGGGAAGCCCAAGCAACAAGGATTCAATCAATTGGCTCTTTTGGGTTGCATTCCACAAATCCATTGAACGCTGAAACTCCGGCATTAAATCAATTTCATCATTTTCAAGCATTTCAATGAGAAAACCAAGATTAACATTCTGCTGGTCAACTTTTATTTTATCAGGATCATAAGGGTTTGTAATTTTAGGAGGGCCAACATCCTCTTTTTCTACAACATCCATATCATACTGATCGTTTTCATCAATTTTTTCCAGTTCATTTTTTTCATCTGGGTGCATATCATCTTCTCAATACAATATTCACATCAAAATTTGCAAAAACATAGGGGTCAGGTCTTCATTCTTCACGCTTTTATCTTTCCAGCAGGTATAGAACGTGGTTTTATTGGTTTTTATTGTTTCTTCTCAGTTTTTCTACTTCTTCCAAAGGCAAACCTGTTTTACCTGCAATAGTAGTATCATCCAATATGT
>JAYENE010000206.1:0-3611 GCA_034721935.1 Thermodesulfobacteriota bacterium | reverse complement strand
GAAAATGCGTATCCGCCAAAACATGATCAGTGATTATGAAAGAGGAAAGCGCAGGCTCGCGCCAGACATGGCGAAACGACTTGCTAAGGCTCTCCACATCAAAGCAGATCGTCTGAGCTGAATATTTTGGAGGACAGCGCTAATTGGGCAAAAGGAGGAAGGAACAAAGGGGGACATTCTTCAAATTATAAGTTTCGCTCCTTTTCATTAACTTTGTTCCTCCGATGCCAACCGCTTTCAGGATTTTTTTGAAGAAAGCAAATGTACCCTTCTGAAAAAAACTATCTATCCAATTACCGCCTCCGGAAAATGGCTGTGGAAAAAAGCCTGCGGCACGAAAACATAAAATTGATATTAGATGTGGGCTAATCGATTTTACATGTTGCTTGCATGGATAGACGCAAGGATTATGCCCCGCTCTTTGGCGGCGGTCTTGTTGATTAAGGCAAAAAAGAAGTAACTATTTAGCCACAGATTCACACAGATAAACACAGATAGGTTTTTTAAATACAAAAAAAGGGGAGATGGTGCAACTTTCCAATTTCAAATTTCAAGCCATGAACGGCTACATTGCATTTTTGTTGCCGACATTTTTTATGTGTGATATTTAAGCGGAACATCATATAATTATTTATTATACTACAACAAGCCAAATAACTCACCAACAATAAAGCATATCTTAATAATTATTTGGAGAGATAAAAATGTTGCAACAAACGCAGAAAAAAATATTCTCAAGCCTTAAAATTTCAAAAGACCAACTACTGAACGAGGTATCAGTACTTTTGGTTAAACAGCAGTTATCAGAATATTTAATGGAAATTGAGTATCTAGAAAATAAGTATAATAAAAATTTCGAGAAATTTGATCATGATTTTAGAAATCAGAAAGCCTCGTATGAAATGGAAAATGACTGGATGAAATGGAAATTTGCGGTTGAAAGCCGAGATTATTGGCAAAATATTCTGGAATAAAAAACTTATGATACTCGATATTATTAAAAAATATTCAAAAATTATATTAACTTATGATATTCAAAAATTTAAAATTGTTAGTTCATCTTATCATTTATCGTGTAATATCAAAATGACAAATAAATCTCAGCTTTTTGTCAAAGACTATCTTTTTTTGGATGGCCATAGAAAGTACTCATTTCATTGGCAAGACGAGAAAGGCAATTGTATTTTTCGATGGGATAATGCGCCTCACCATCAAGATGTTGTTACTTTCCCGTATCATAAACATATTGGAAAAGAAGAGAATATTAAAGAATCACAACCTATGAAATTAGAAATTGTTATGGAATATATCAGCAGTCAGATTCGAGAAATGACATACTGATAAGCAACAAAACCGCACAAGGCGCAAAAAAGAAGGCATAAGGAAGAAGGCATAAGGAAGGCATAAGGGTCATTATGTTGCGAGTTTAGTTATGTTGTGAGTTTTGGATATACTTCCCTTTAAATATCAAAAATATATTTTCTTTGAATTTAATTCTTATACTTGAGTTGTCATCAGAATACAAAAGAAATTCTTAGGGGATTATATGTCACAACCCCCTGAATAAGAAATTGTATGACAATTAGCCGCTCAGTTTTACCTTCTCCCAAATCTTAATCTTTTTACTTCCTTCTCAGGACAGACATGGGGACGCCCATGAAAATATGCGTTTCATGACATGTTAAAGTGTGTTGATTATTTATGCCAAGATATTAATAATGATACTATCTCAATATGGATTTCGCTCGCTAACCCCGCAGTCCCGTGTAAGCGGGATCCTCCAGAGGCGGATAAATCTTCGCTTCCGCTTCGACAAGCTACGGGAAATGCGCTCGCTTTTGCGGTTCAAAAGCTGTTCAAATCGACCCTGATTATTCCGAAGCTCTAAAAAATCTTAAAATATTAAATCAAATTAAAGATTGTGCATTAATTTCCAGATAATTATATAATACTTACCATCTGCCCGCACCGGCAACACGGCTTCCACTTATCTGAAAAACGCTTTCTTCCATTACGCATGACTGACTCAGAGGTCGGATTTGACTGCAAAAATCGTAATGAACCGTTTGACCCCAAACTCCCCCCTTTTGTTAATATATCAAAATAATAACAGGAGTCACGCATAGGGGACTTTCACCCCACCTGTCTGCGTGCGGACACGCACAGGCAGATAAGTTCATGCCCATGCCGGGGCGTACACAACCGCATTAACCAGATGGCCAATAACATGCGGCTCGTTATATCTTAGGCATATTGGCTCATTGGCTTCGTTTCGTTGGCTCTACCGCTTCTGGTCGCTGGTTATACATTAGCTGTCCACACTCAATTAATAATTTTCAAATATATATGCTTGAGTTAAGATAACAATTCATATATTTTTTATATCATGAAAAAAAACTTGGAATATTCAGATTGGCCTGAGAAAAATGAAAGGAGGTTTAAATATGCCTTTAGTTGAGTCTAAAGAGAAAAATAGTACAGGTCTTAAATCACGAACTCTAAGCAATGTTCAAATGGAACTTATAAAATTGTATTCTACAAATTTGGAATACGATGATTTTATGGAATTAAAAAGGATTTTGGCTAATCATTTTGCTCAAAAAGCAATTAATGAAGCTGATAATATCTGGAAACAAAAGGAAATGTCAGCAGATACTATGGAAGAATGGCTGAATGAAAACTAATCGAAGGTTTGTCATTGACACAAATGTTTTATTGGTTTCAATTTCCAGTAAGTCCCAGTATCATTGGATATTTCAAGGTTTGATTCATCAGGAATTCGCGATCGCCATTACAACCGATATTCTTTCTGAATATGAAGGGCAGAAAAAGGGGACGGGGTTGAAATTACGCGTTTCTAGTCTTTCAGAGCAAAACATAAGGGTCAGGTCTTCATTCATCACGTTTTTATCTTTTTTTCAAGCTTTTTATCTTTTCTTATTTTAGCCTTAACACACCTACATGCCAGGGACACGCCGGATTCTCCAACCACGAAATAAGCGCCAATATCTTTTAGTTTTTCGTCGGTATATCTCTGACAAGAAAATATTTTTACATTTCGACCCAAAGCCGCTTCTTTTCCGAAAACGGATTCAACTTCATCGAATATATTTTTCAGGTGGAGCCCTGGAGGACGTCTATTGGTTTATTGGTTTCTTCCTCATTCTTCCTCCCTGGATTGCACCCATATTCTGATGCGAACCAATCTTGTTGATAAGTATTTGCACGACAATTTTCCGGAAAAGACAATTGTCAACTTCCTGAATCTTATGAAAGAATGCTGGAAGCCGATTTATGAATCAAATGGATATGCGGTATGGGAGAGGGCTTGAGAATGACTCCCAGTTCCCGATTTTCAGCGGTCTTGTTGATTAAGGCGGAAAAGAATTAGAATTTCAGTAATGGTTTTGCAACTAATGGAATCTTTCTCATTGTGTCTATCTCCATTTATTGCGTGTTAAACGGGTGAAACATCGAATTTTCCATATGCTCCCCACAAAATTGAAATACAATAATACGAAAATGAAAATATCTGAAAAAGTAAGTAGAAAAATCAATAAAATACCTGTGGGTACCACGTTTAAGTATCAGCAACTGTGTATTCCAAATGA
>JAYENE010000205.1:0-3616 GCA_034721935.1 Thermodesulfobacteriota bacterium | reverse complement strand
TTATTCTTTGCCGAACCCTAAGTTGAACGATTTTTGGGGAAGAAATGTGCTGAGATCTTGATGCATAAGGGTTTACGAACACCGCAGGCATACCCGTGGATATGTCGAGGATTTTCGTGAATCCTTGATGCGCAAGAGATCAGTGCAGATCGAGCCAAAAATCGCTCAATTTAGGTTTAAATATAATGCATAAAATTGGTTGGTTGCAAAAGGTAGATATCTCGTGAGCTTCTTTTTTCCCAAGGTGGACAGGCTGTTAAAACGCTCAGATTTTCTGAGGTTGAAGGCAAAAGGCAGGCAACAGCAAGATAAACACTTTATCGCAGTTTTTACTCCGGGTAAAACGGAAAGAACGCGCCTTGGTATTACTGTTTCGAGAAGGGTTGGAAATGCAGCAGTTCGCAACAGGATTAAACGCTTTGCCCGTGAATATTTTCGACTCAACAGGCACAAAAATACAGGGAATTGGGATATAAATATCATAGCAAAGAAGGAGGCTGTCAATCTGTCGTCGGCCCAGGTTTTTTTGTCCCTGCAAAACATTTTTGACAAAATTACAAGGAATCTTTATCATTAATAAAATATTTCAGATCCTTGCCCTGTTTACTATAAGGGCATATCAATATATTTTGTCTCCTGTTTTGAGCCCGTCGTGTCGTTTTTATCCAACCTGTTCTGAGTATGCCTATCAGGCTGTTTTACGTTATGGACCGCTAAAGGGATCATTCCTTGCTTTAAAAAGAATTCTGCGATGCCATCCATTTAATCCGGGCGGAGTCGATCATGTCCCTTAACCCGAGAGCCTTGAATATATACCTCGGAAGGTTATAAATTGCGTTTTTTTCGGTGAGCAATGAGCGTTCAGAGCAAGGCGCGAAGGTGCGGGATAGCAGGCTATTGCAAGCCTGAGCAACGCAGCTATTGATGTTCAGGGCCAGCGAAAAATCGTAAGTTGTGGCCTTTCGAGGTATAAGCGCCATAAAGAGCCTGGTAGGCCTGTGCTGTCAGACTTATTTAATATGAGAGATCATTGTATCCCTGATCAGCCACTCAAAGATTCTGCCAATGCGACCAACCTGTTTAAGCCGGTTCCATTCCAATGCACTTGAACTGACAACACTTGTACCAAGTATAAAATTTAGGAGTATGTTGTGGATTTTCCTCGTTTAGCTATAGCTATTGTCCTTTGTGTCCTTGTTTTTATTTTGTGGCAAACGTTCTTTATTGACAGGGAAGCTGTTCAGCCGCCCAGCGAAACCCAACAGGCTGAGCAGATGGTAAAAAAGGAACCGTTTGATAAATATCGTGAGAAGGATATTGTCGATAAAAAGGTGATGCCTGATCTGATGCCCGGCAAGAACGAGCCGTTGAAACCAATAAAAGCAGCCAGAACAATTACTGTAAATACGCCTTTATATTCGGTTAAAATTTCAGAAAAGGGGGCGGTGTTTAATGACGTTATTCTGAAAGATTACAAGCAAAACGGCGGTGATGATTCACCTTTATATCAAATGATATCTCCGGAAATTCATGACAAGGGAACGGTTCTGTTAGGGCTTGCCGGCAACAGCCTTCCAGGCTTGAAACATGCTGTTTTTAATGTAGATCGCGACGCCGAATCTGTGAATGTTAATAATCAGTCGGAAGAAATTACATTTTCCTGGGTATCTGAAAATGGCGTAGTTGTGGAGAAGAGGTTTATCTTTTCTCCGGAAACATACCTGATTGGATTGAATGTAATCATTAAAAACGGTTCTTATCAACCAATACAGGATAATCTAATGCTGTCGTTAATGAAAACCTATTCTAAAACAACGACCATGTATGGCTTTGAAGGCCCGAGCGCTTTGATTAATAATTCACTGCAGCAGATTAAGGCCAAGAAAATAAAAGACAAAAACATATATACAGGAACGCTGGAATGGGTCACAGTTCAAGATCGTTACTTTATGTCCAGCATTATTGCGACAAAGCCTGTTGAAGCGAGCATGCGACTTTTCCTGTCGCAGGACGGCAGCATGCTGGAAGCCCAGTATATGCAGCCGGAAACAGTCATACAACCCGGGATGCAGCATGCTTATGAGTACAAGCTCTTTTTTGGGCCCAAGAGCATGAAAGTTCTTCAACAATGCGGTTATAACCTTAGCAAGGCGATTGATTTCGGGATGTTTGACATCCTCGCTAAACCCTGTCTCTGGTTTATGAATTTTCTATACAGCATTATTCCTAACTATGGCCTGGCCATTATTATTTTAACTATAGCGACAAAGATTGCCCTTTGGCCTCTTGGAACAAAGAGCTATAAATCCATGGCCCAAATGAAGAAGATTCAACCCCTGATGATGGAGATAAGAAAAAAGTATAAGAATGATAAAAAGAAGATGAACGAAGAAACTATGGCGTTATATAAAACATACAAGGTAAATCCTGTGGGCGGATGCCTTCCAATGCTTGTGCAAATACCTGTGTTTTTTGCCCTTTATCGAATGTTGTATGAAGCCATAGAGCTCAGGCATGCTCATTTTTTGGGTTGGATTACAGACCTGTCTGCTCCGGATCGCCTTTTTCATTTTAGTTTTTCCATTCCATTCATGCAGCCGCCTTACGGCATTCCTGTGTTAACTATTATTATGGGCGCTACTATGTTTCTGCAACAGCAAATGTCGCCGTCCGTGGGTGATGCCACTCAGGCCAAAATGATGAAGTTTATGCCGATTATTTTTACAGCGATATTTATAAATTTTTCTTCCGGACTTGTTTTGTACTGGTTGATAAACAATATCCTGTCTATTGCGCAACAGCATTATATTACAAAAAAAACAGCTTAATAACGGAGGATATATATGTCGCCTTCTTTAGAATTTGAAGGTAAAGATGTTGAGCAGGCGGTTAAAAATGCCTGTGAAGCGCTTAATATACCAAGAGAGAAACTCAAACATGATGTTATTTCTTATGGATCTACCGGTATTTTCGGGTTGGTCGGGGCCAAGAAAGCAAAGATACAGGTTCATGCTCCCGAGTCTTTGCGCGAGATTAAGCCGGAAACGGTCGGCAAAAAGCAGCCGAATAATATCGGTGATAGCGATAAGTTATTAACAGAATTACCTGTGCGTCCGGCAAGAGCTTTGGATGATTTTAAAGCAGACACATGCTTTGAGAATGCCGTCGGTTTTGGAAGGGATGTTTTGCAGCACATAATTGATTCCATTACTACTGATGCAACAATATCGATTGAGCAGGATGAAGCTAAAACATTGTTAAGGGTAAAAGGGGACGACCCTGCGCTTCTAATCGGCAAACACGGTCAGACGCTTGAGGCCATACAGTATCTGGTTGAAAAAATTATCAACAAGCATAGCGAGCAAAGAATACGCGTACAGGTAGATGTGGAGGATTATCTGGAAAACAGACAGGCAAGCCTGCAAAAGCTGGTCGAACGGCTCGCTAAAAAGGCGAAGCAAACCGGGAAACCTGTGACAATAGGCCAAATGAATGCTTATGACAGGAGAATTGTGCATCTTGCTTTAAAGGATAATAGCGGAGTCAGAACCAAGAGTATCGGCAACGGTTATATCAAGAAGCTGATGATATTCCCTAGAAAAAATTCTATCAAAGA
>JAYENE010000204.1:0-3650 GCA_034721935.1 Thermodesulfobacteriota bacterium | reverse complement strand
TACCATAGGAATTATCCTCTGTACTGAAAAAGAAGAGACAGTTGTAAGATACTCTGTTCTGAACGAGAACAAGCATCTGTTTGCTTCAAAGTATAAGTTGTATCTACCCACAGAACAGGAGTTAATAGACGAAATTGAGCGGGAAAAGGAAGTGATTATCAGAGCAAAATATGAGCAAAAGGAATCGGAATAAACAATGCCAGCTCAAAAGAAAACAACGGCAAAACCGATAAAATTCGATAAAAAACTGGTTCTTAACCAATGGATGCTTGAAATTTTTGAAGTTCCAATCTTTGAGAAACTTACTGAAGGGCTAAAAAATCCTGAACTTGAAGGCTTCGATGCAGATAATGTCAGTCTATTTCATCATGTTCTGAAAGCACAGCTTTTTCAACGATCTCAGCTTCCCACAGATATCCTGCTTGCGTATGACCAGAATATTGTGCGCCACTGGAAACGAATTACAGAAAAGCGCAACCGTTCAGGTCATGTGCTTTACCCAAAATATTTTCAATACCTGTCGCTTATGTTTGCTGAAATTTATCTTGATCAATATTTCAGCAATCCTAAAAAGCTTCTCAATAATCTGAACGATATTGTCTTTAAGTTTAACCTTGAAAAACCAAAGCGCGATCAGGTTGAAGCATATAAAATTGAAGACTTGAATAAAGTAGCCTTCTGGATGGCAACCGGTTCCGGAAAAACTCTGTTGATGCATGTCAATATTCTGCAATACCAGCACTACCTGTCCAAACATAACCACAACAAACAGATTAATCGGATTATCCTGCTTACCCCAAACGAAGGTTTATCACATCAACACAAAGAAGAATTCGACCTTTCGAAAATATCTGCTGAATTATTTTCTAAAAATGGCAGGGGGCTTTTTACAGGCAAGGCAGTTGAAATTATAGATATTCATAAACTGCGTGATGAGGCCGGCGATAAGACTGTGGCTGTAGAGGCTTTTGAGGGAAATAATCTTGTGCTTGTTGATGAAGGGCACCGTGGATCAAGCGGAAAGGAAACAGGCCAGTGGCTGCAGAAAAGAGAATCTCTTTGTGAAAACGGTTTTTCATTTGAATATTCCGCAACATTCGGTCAGGCAGTAAAGGCGAGCGGTAATAAAGCCCTTGAGCATCTTTACGCAAAATGCATTCTTTTTGATTATTCATATAAATACTTTTATGGAGATGGATACGGCAAGGAATACCGCATTTTGAACCTGTCTGATGATTCCGATGAAAACATCAGACGAAAGTATCTTGTGGCATGTCTGCTTTCTTTTTATCAGCAGCAAAAGCTATATGCTGATAAAAAGAACGAATATATACCCTTTTTACTTGAACGGCCATTATGGATTTTTGTTGGCGGCAGCGTAAATGCCGTGCGCACGGAAAGAAAAAGGAAAGTTTCTGATGTTGTAGATATACTTCTTTTTCTTTCAGATTTTGTCAGCGCTCAAAACCGTTCAGAGTGTATCGAACTTCTTGATCTTTTCCTTGAAGGTAAATCCGGTCTCCAGGATTCAAAAGGCAATGATCTTTTTACAGGTGTGTTTTCATATCTCATAAAACAAAAGTTTACCGGAGACAACCTCTATGAAGATATATTGAAAGCGCTGTTTAATTCAAAAGCGCCTGCGGCCTTTCATGTTGAAAATCTTAAAGGCACGGACGGTGAAATCGCTTTGCGTCTTGGCAACAATGAACCGTTTGGAATCATAAGCGTTGGCGATGCTCCTGCATTATGCAAGTTGTGTGATCAGCAAAATGAGCTTGTGGTTGCTGATCAGGAATTTTCAGGTTCATTATTCCGTAATCTGAGTAAAGCGGATTCAAACATAAATATTCTGATAGGTTCAAAGAAGTTTACAGAAGGCTGGAGTAGCTGGCGCGTCAGCACTATGGGTCTTATGAATGTCGGCAAAAAGGAAGGCTCCCAAATAATTCAGCTTTTTGGACGAGGTGTCAGGTTAAAAGGTATTAAATTCTGTCTTAAGCGCAGTAGGCGAGTTGTTGGAATTTCAGCGCCTCCTTATATTGAAAAGCTTGAAACTCTTAATGTTTTTGGTGTCCGCGCTGATTATATGCGCCAGTTCAAGGAATATCTTGAAGATGAAGGGCTTCCTGCAAATGAAGAAGTTATTGAATTTGTACTCCCTGTAATTAAAAACCTTGGCACAAAAAAACTTAAAGCTATAAAACTAAAAGAAGGTATTGACTTCAAAAGGCAGGGGCCAAAACCGACACTTGATGTGCCTGATGAGCATATGAAAAAATATAGGATTGTGCTTGACTGGTACCCAAAAATACAGGCTATGGCAAGCGCAGGCGGCCAGGGGCCAATGGATGAAATTGAAAGAAATGAGGCCAATTTTAACGAAAAACACCTGGCGTTTATGGATTTTGAAGAAATCTATTTTGAAATGCAGCAATTTAAAAATGAACGGGCCTGGTATAACCTTAATCTATCATTAGAACAAATTCGGAATCTTTTTGATATCAAAGACTGGTACAAACTTTATATTCCAAAAGAAGAAATGGAATTCAAGTCTTTTGAGAGTGTGCGCAGGTGGCAGGAAATTGCTGTTGCCCTGTTGAAAAAATACTGTGACCGGTATTACAGAACTCAAAAAGCCACATTTGAGAACGAACATCTTGAATACAGAGAGCTTACCGAAGATGATCCAAATTTTATTAATGAATATCTGTTTCTTGTTGAACAGTCACGTAATGACATCATTACAAAACTTCAGGAAATAAAGGAACTCATAGACTCAAAGAAATTTGAAGATTGTAAGTTCCCAGGTGGAAAATCAATTTGTTTTGATCATCATCTTTATCAGCCTCTTATTTATGCAAAAAGGGATTTTATTGAAGTAAAACCCGTTGCTCTAAATGAAGGAGAAAAAGATTTTGTAGAAGATTTGAAAAATTTCTGCACAACAAATTCAGACTTTTTTCAAAATAAAGAACTCTATCTGCTCCGCAACCAGAGCAGGGGCAAAGGAATAGGATTTTTTGAGGCAGGTAATTTTTATCCTGACTTTATTTTATGGATACTTGCGGACAGTAAACAGTATATCAATTTTATTGATCCAAAAGGCCTGAGGAATAGAGAGGGCAGAGACGATCCGAAGATACGTTTTTGCAAGACAATAAAAGAACTGGAAACAAGGCTAAATGACCCTGATGTAGTGCTGAATTCTTTTATCATATCAACAACACCGCTTCCTGAAGTCAGTTGGTGGAGTGACGGCATGACAAAAGAGCAGTTTGCACAGCATCATATTTTTTTCATGGTTGAAGATCGAGAAACCTATATCAATAAATTATTTTCCACATTTGAAATACCAGGAAAATAGAAAGATGGTAACCCCAAACAACAAAATTTTTATGAAGTGGATTATCTACCGGAAAACGACCGTGTACGATACACAATTTGGCTACCAACGTAAGGCGGGACAGCCTGTAAATTCAATCAGTAGGGGCGGGTTTAAAACCCATCGGTAAAATCAAATCCATCGTAGGGGCGGGTTTAAAACCCATCGGTAAAATCAATTCAATCAGTAGGGGCGGGTTTAAAACCCATCGGTAAAATCAATTCAATCAGTAGGGGCGGGTTTAAAACCCATCGGTAAAATCAAT
>JAYENE010000203.1:0-14549 GCA_034721935.1 Thermodesulfobacteriota bacterium | reverse complement strand
CTTTTTATAAAAGGATTGCTCTAAGTTATTTCTTTACGCTCACTTATGTGCGAGTTTCAGCCGTTCTTAAATTTAATTGTCCGCTGCCTCAGGTTGACCAGATAATGAGTTTGTAAATTTCTGATTGTGGCTTTTTCAGAGTCATATCCAAAGACAGGAGGAATTCATGGTTCCCATTATTTCAATTGTAGGCAAATCAGATTCTGGGAAAACGACCCTTATAGAAAGGCTTGTACCTGAATTGATTACAAGGGGTTATCGTATTGGAACGATAAAGCACGGCGCCCATGACTTTAAAGCAGATCGTGAGGGCAAGGATAGCTGGCGTCACAAACATGCTGGAGCAGATACAGCAGCAATCTCGTCATCCAGGAAAATTGCTGTGGTCAAGGACGTAGAAACCGAGGAAACCCTTGACAGCCTGGCATCAAAATACTTCCAGGGGGTAGATATTATCTTGACCGAAGGGTACAAAAAAGAAAACAAGCCTAAAATAGAAGTCGTTAGAAGCAAGGCCCACGGCAAATCTCTTTTCAAAAGGGATAGCTGCCTTGTGGCCATAGTATCTGATACCCCATTTAGTAGCCTTGGCGCGCCCTGGTTCAAACCGGACGATATAAAGGGTATTGCTGACTTTGTAGAGGAAAAGTTCCTGGTAAAATCGTCCCAGACCAGGGGTTTGTGACCAATCACTAATTGGAACCTAAAGTGATCGGTTCCAGGTTCAGGGTTCAAAGGTTGAAGAGCTGTAACAAAATGATGTCATCTATAACCTTTAAACCCGTGAACGCTTATGGATTTCATTGAGATTTTTAGACAATATTGAACGTAATAAGCCAGTAGATGTGGCGCAAGCCGATATCGTGAGGTTTTATCTGAGTTGTCTTGGGTAAGATTAGGGTTCGCTATCCTCCAATAGCAACCATGGGGCGCAGGCATTGCCCCCTTTCCAGGAATTCGGCATGGTGTTCCCTTGGTTTTTCTGCAATTGCTTTGCTAAGCAACCTTTTCAGATATTCCTCGCTGCACCCGTTTCTAAGAGGCGTCTTGATATCAATCTCATCGTCGGCAAAAAGGCAGGGACGAAGTTTGCCGTCTGCTGTAAGTCTGAGGCGATTGCACGAAGTGCAAAAATGGTGGCTGAGCGCGCTGATAAAACCAATTTCCCCTTTGGCTGATTTAAACTGGTATCGCCCGGCAGGCCCTGCATGGGTTGAGCGCGGAATCTTGTGAAGAGACCCAAAAGTATCGAGTTTGGATTTTATCTCGTCTGACGAGATGTATTTTTGGGGCCTCCACTTACCATCCAGCGCAATCGGCATATACTCGATGAATCGAATATGATACGGCTTTTGCACAGAAAGGTCGGCAAACTGGAGTATTTCGTCATCATTGATCCCCTTCATGGCCACGATATTCAGCTTGATGGGCGAAAACCCAACGGCCTCGGCTGCTTGAAGCCCTTCCCAGACATCATCAAAGCAATCACGTCTCGTAATCATAGCATATTTCCGGGGGTTCAGGGTGTCCAGGCTTACATTGATACGGCGAATACCCGCGTCGAAAAGCGGCCGGGCCATCTTTTTTAAGAGTACACCATTGGTGCTGACGCTAATATCCTCGATCTGGGGGATCCGGCACACAGACGCAACAAGATGCACGAAGTTTTTACGAACCAGAGGTTCCCCGCCAGTCAGCCGGACTTTTTTCATGCCCAGCTCAGTTGCTGCCTGGATTATCTTAAGGATCTCTTCATAGCTCAAGATGTTGGCATGATCCAGAAGCTTTAGTTCATTCACCGGCGTGCAGTATATGCAGCGAAGGTTGCATCGGTCTGTTACAGAGACCCTCAGGTAGGTAATTCTGCGATTATAGTGATCTACGTTTGGAGACATAAGGGAATACCACTTTCAAAGCCTTGTTCTTTGGCCAGCATATCAAGATGCAGGGTCGAGATCTGCTCTACAAAAGGATACACAGGGTAATCCATTTTTCTGGTGTCCACGGTCTTGATGTACTTGTGACACTTGTCGCACACATCCACTCTGTAGTTCTTTTCCTCTTCGCTAAAAAAATAATGCAGTGTCTTTTGATCTCTATTATCACAGAATGGACAGTATATTCTCAGGGCATTCCACTCGTAGCTGCAAAAGCTGCAAATGAGAGATCGTTCCCCTTCGCCCCGGAATATTGAGAGGTCAGGCAGGCTGCCGCAAATAGGACAATACCCTTTGTTCCATGGGGTGTCCTTGTCCAGATATGTGGCTAACTGTTCAGCACAGAGACATACAGAAGGTGTTATGCTTGTGTAAGCGAAAAAAACGAGGATATTTCTCTCAATTTCGAGTTCCTGGGCAACCTCATCAAAATAGGTGTCATCTTCGCTCAAAATCTTTGAAAACAGGGCTGAGGCCTCCAGCCTTCCTTTATGCATTGCATCCGCAACCTTTGAGCCGGCCTCTGCCAGCGCCTCATTCGCTTTTGCGGCAAGCCGGCAAATCTTTTTTAGCAGCGCCTCAGACGCTTTTGCGTCAACCGCAAAGTCTGCCCTGTTGATGAGAGGAAGCCTTTCTTTTAGCTTGACCGAAAGGAGTTCTTTGGGTATCTGAATCGGTTCTATGTCTATGTGGCCCTTTGTATCCTCCTGGGCCAAAAAAAGCTTTTCGTAAAATTCGAGCAGCTCTTCATACGCGGGCCTTTGGGCCTTGACCGCGGCCATGGCCTTTTTAATTTGATCAGCAGTTACGACCTTGTTTTCACTCATATAAAATCTCCGGCTTTGGTTTTAACATAACACGAAAAGGGGAGAAAATCAATCGATCTCTCTCCCCCCTTTTTTTTACGCTTTTGGCTTGTTAGCTTCAGTTGTTTATCACAAGCGAGCCGCCAGGTTAGTAAATGGCCTGATGAGTCTCTTTAAGGCCACGACTCTCGATATGTCAAAGGCCGAATTTGAGGCCACTGCGAACTCATGATAGAGTTCTGGATCCTCTGCGACCAGGTAGATAACACTTACAGCATCTTCATCAATCAGCATGGCCTTTGGATATTTCTTTTTGACGATGGCCAAACGCTGCCTTGCAAGAGCGAGCATTTCATCACGGTCACCAAAATTCATAGCTCCTGTCGGACATGTCTGAACACAGGCCGGAGGCAGTCCATTTTCAACCCTGTCTATGCACATATCACATTTAGCAAGTGTGCCGTCAGGCGCTTTTCGCGGAATATTATAAGGACAGGATTCGATGATTTCATCAGTGTTTAAGTGTTTGGTATTTGCCGTAAATATAATCGCTGTTCCGCCAACATTTTTTCAGATCCAGCCAAATCTTGTGGGGTATTGATATTGAAGAAGGAAACGAGGCGCGGGTCTGCTGATCTGAGCTCCCTTTCCGGGATCTCCTTGACCCTGACTTTTGGAAAGAAATTCACTATCTTAGTATCTTTGTTTTTGAGCTGGCGCTCAATCGGTTTGATGCAACGCTTTGAATAAATGGCGCATAAGGGCTCGTTGCCTTTTCCTGTGACAGGCATGATTACATCCTGCTTTGGTTCAAGTTCCGCCAGAAGAGCCCTGATCAAGTCTGTTTTCAAGAAAGGCGTGTCACAGGCTGTAATAAAGGCATGGGGCGCCGAGGCGTAAAACAGCCCTGCATGGATGCCTGCCAGAGAGCTTCGTATTGGGAAGATATCTGTAACGATCGTCAAGTCCCATGAGAGATATTGAAGGGGATTGTTCGTGACCAGCAAGACCTCATCAAAAGAACCCCGAAGAGTATTGTAAAGGCGATCCATGATGGTCTGGCCTCCTGTGGAAAGAAGGGCCTTATTCTTGCCTCCCATCCGTGTATTCAATCCGCCTGACAGGATGACCCCTGAACAAGGATATTTCACGATATCAAAAAAGCTCCTGATTTTTCAATCCCAACTAATAACATTCAGACCTCTATAGCACAAATTTGATCATTTTATTACTGAAATATTCGGGATTACATTAATCCAACGTAACTACTCAGGTGCATAGGCTGAAGGCTGAAGACTGTTAGGAAAAAGCGCATTTTGAATCCATGTTTGACGCAAGAATCAGGTATTTCCGCCAAAGTACGGCAATCGTACTCTTGTGCCCTCCCCCTTCAGCCTTCAGTCTAAACAGCTTTAGCCTGACTACGTGAGTAGTCACAATCCAACTTTACGAAGGATCGGTTCTATATCCTGAAAGAATTTGTCCCAGTCTGGAGGGCAATCATTATGCCCGCAGTCATAGGCAAGCAGTGTTCCCTGTCGAGCTGCTTTATAGAGGGTAAGTCCGTGCTTATACGGGATAGGCTTGTCGTTTTTTCCGTGAACTATCAGAACCGGCCCTTTGTATAACCTAAATTGAGCGATTTTTTGCTCGATCTGCACCGATCTCTTGCGCATCAAGGATTCGCGAAAATCCTCGACATATCCACGGGTATGCCTGTGGTTTTCGCAAACCCTTATGCATCAAGATCTCGGCACATATCTTCGCAATAAATCGCTCAACTTAGGTATAAACGAACCACTGAAAGATTGTCAAATGGATCCGGCGCAATAAAACCGGGAACAAGGTATTTTGACGCCATTGACTTGATACTGATAAACGTTGACTTAAGGACAAGCATGGCTGAAGGCCGTTGTGTTGCCAAAGTGCATATAGCGCCTCCGCCGATTGACCTGCCAAAAAGGATAATTTTTGAAGAATCCACATCCTTGCGTGTAACCAGCATATCATAGGCCGCAACAAAAGCTTCGGTAATGCTGCGTTGAGAGGGAGATCCTTCTGATCTTCCATAACCGGGATATTCAACAAGCAATACCCCGATTCCGAGTTGAGTGAACCTGTTTAGTGTTTCCGGCCACATGTCGATTACCTCCGCATTTCCATGCGCGAAAATAAGCGCGGGTGATGGCCGGTTACTTTCAGGCGGCAGAAACCATGTTTCTATTTTTCCGCTAATCGTTTCTATCCAGATCTTCTCCATACCCGGAATATTATACTCCGCATTTGAAGGCATTACGATTTGATGACGGGGAAACAAAATTTGGCGCTGCATCAGCAAAAGAAGACAACAATAAGCAAAATATATAAAGAAAAGCCATAAAGCAATTTTAATTATAATATTCATTTTTGCACTTTAATTCATTTTATCTTTATTCCAGACAATAGTAAATTAAAAATTTCGATATAGAATTTTTCCCATCATCATTTCAGCCAAAGCACTCAGCATGATTTAACAAAAAAAATGAACACCCGCCGTACTCGCGCCCGTCGCGGCAGGTCGAACACCCGCCTGCCGTGCATCACAAACGATGGCGGCATGATTATTGTCACCAGGCCGACGCGCAGCGTGGACACCAGGACATTCTACCAAGACCACCCAAAGACATTGCGGGCAGGTCGAACGCCCAACACGTGTCGTGGCATAGCATTTGCAAAGCCAGATCGAACGTTGAATGGGAAAAGATGAAGAAACAGAAGTCGGAGGTCAGAGGTCGGAAGTCAGAAGGCAAACAACTCTGAACCTTTATTGCACATTTGGTGTTTGTTTTTCATTCCACGTTGGAATAATTTGAGGAGCGTAGCGACATCATTATTCGATGTTTGATGTTCATCTTTTAAAACAACCCTGTATGGCATAAATGCAACCTGTGAACGTTTACAAAATAACTTAGCGCTTATGGGGAACTGAGGTACATCCGGTAAGTGCGCGTTGGTGCCGAGAAAGGTAAGGAATTGGTTGACGTCCCTTTTTCTACGATGTTCGTCCATGAGCAAACTGTCTATGGATCGCGTGAGAACATTATTAGGGAAGCTTGACTCTGTGAGGAGAGGTGAGGAAAGGAGATCCAGGATTACAGAGGAAGCTAAGGACCTGTCCCATAAATTTATGGGACAGGCGGAACAAATCTTCAAAAATCTACCTAAGCCCTTGGAATGGCGCTCTTTTTACAACAATGACCTTCCGTTACTGATGGACTTTTGCGAAGAGGTCCGGGACGCATATCTTGAACACCATTTGAACAAATTCAAAAGCTATATTTCAAATTGAAATAGACCATATCATTATCATTGAACTGGCCGAGGCGGGAATCTTTGGGGCCGTTGAAAAGCATAAAACCTGGGGCAATCTGCCAGTTGTCGCCGATTTTATATTCTGCAAATATCTCACAGGCTGATCCTTCATTACTCGTAAAATACATACCCCGAAATCCAGCGGTTACATCATCGTCAAGAAATTTGTCGCTGATTTCAAATGTGATGCCGTGGGTTTTTCGTTTTGCGGCAAGGGCCTCTTTTCCATCTTCGATCATATCCACAAAAAATTGCAAGTTGACATAAAGGTTGGTGAAAAAGGTGTAGTCGATTTCTGTTACACCTTGATAAAGATCCCGGGCCACAAGACCGTCGCTGTCTTCCTTGTATGACGGATCATTGGAATCAATCGAGAAAAGAAGCCCTGGTTTTACCGCAAGCTCACCGCGAATTGTAACCCGCTCAAAACCTTTTGCGAAGTTGAACCCATAGGCTTTGTAGTGGTGATAACGAGGGGTAAAACGCATTCCGCCATCGGTCAGGTAATCGCGGTGATAAGCAGGATCGTCTGTGTAGCCATTATAATAAAGAAGCGCAAGGTCAAAGCCTTTCCATACGGTGGAAATCCTGAAGGCGAACTCAGTATCCTTAAACCAGTCGTCTGGTTCTTCTTTTGGAGCAAGGGCAATCTCGCCTGATTTGGCCATTCTTCTCATCTCTTTTAGCCCCTTCGGTTCCCAAGGACTATTAGGTAGGAAGAATTTGTTTACTTCAGGTTTTGGGATCAATACCCCTTCCATGGTAACAGGCCCTAACAGGAATATTCCATTCGCTAACAAGATCGGAAGTCTGGCATCGGCTCTGGCACTGGCTATGGGGTCTCGATAATCCTTGGGATTGATCAGGTCCATGGGGTTGATCCCGTCCCCTGTTCCCCAGCGCATCATTTTCTTGCCAAGAATTATATCCATGCATTCCGTATCTATTGTCAGATATGCCTCGTTCAGCTCCACATAGTAAATCTCATCATTATCATCCGTCCAATCCCGAACAGCCGGGTCATAGTCAAAATAACCGCTGGCAAAACCCCGAACCCAATCCTGCCCCAAATAACAGTCCAACCACAGGCGCTGCCTCAACGAGATAGGTTTGTCCATCTCCTTTACTTTTAACTGGTTGCGACTTTCCAGATAACCGCCTATGTAAAAACCAGCCTTTTTATCAATCTTCGTGTCATTGTTGGCTAAGTCAGAAAAATCAAAATCAAGGTTTTTGAAGGGATCACTTTTTATGGCCTGGGATGGCGCAAGATAAATGAAGAAAATCAAAATAAGAAAAACAATGCATCGCAATATGTGTTGACAAAAGGCATTCATTGAGCTAACTTTGGGTTATGAAATTATTTAACTGGGATAATGAGAAAAATGAAAAACTCAAAAAGGAAAGAGGTGTGTCTTTTGAAAAAGTACTATTTTGCATTAAAAATGACCAATTACTTGATGTAATAGAACATCCCAATCAGAAAATGTACAAGGGGCAGAGGATGTATGTCGTAGCAATAGAGAATTATGCCTATATCGTGCCCTTTGTTGATGATGGAGATGAAAGATTTCTAAAAACTATTTTTCCCAGCAGAAAATACACAAAAATCTATCTTAGCAAAGGAGGATCAAAGTGATCGTTTTAGATAAAGAAGAACAAGAATTGTCCGAATCCGTTGAAAGGGGTGAATGGCGGTCGGTTCCGAATCTTAAAGAAGAAATCATGAAAGCAAAGGAATATGCCCGCGCAACTGTTGCAAAAAATCAACGTATGAACCTGCGGATATCCAAAAAGGATCTGGATGCTCTGAAAGTTAAGGCCCTGGAAGAAGGGATGCCTTATCAAACCCTGGCAGCCAGTGTTCTTCACAAGTATCTAATCGGCAGGTTAGAATCCCGTTGATAAATTGTATTGAAATACCTCTGATCTCCGACTTCTGACTTCTGACCTCCCACCTCCCTGCCCAGTGAAATTGACGCAGTCACAGCGCAGCGTATTTCACCTGGGTGACCTCCGACCTCTGACTTCTGACCTCCGATCCCTGACCTCCGACCTCCGACCTCTATCTCTTCAAATTACTTTGCTCAAAAAGCGAATCCGACAATCCGATATCATAATCCACGTTATCATACTGCATCAGGGTTTTTGATCCCTTACGGGGAGTCTCCGCCATTATTTTGGTAACCGTCCAGATACCTTTGATCTTCTTAAAGCCGCCATAGATTGCGGTCTTAAAATGCTTGTCCCTTTTATTGTAGTATTCCACCTTCATCGGGAGCCAGATATCCTTCCTAACCCAGACGATTCGTTTTGAGTAGTTTGTGTCTTTCTGCTTTTTGGCAATTCGTTCCACCACATAGCAATCCACACCGGAGAACTCCTCAGACCTCAAAAGCCGATATTCATCATCATCCACCTCTCTCTTCTCAATATCCTCATTGGCAAAGTCACTTCTCATAAAGGAACCCTTCTTACCGCCGCCGCTGATGCGCCGAACCAGGCTTTCAGCCGGAAGAAAGACCCACATGTCATCATCCCTCTCAATATCCTCATAGCTCCGGGTGAGGTACATGATTCCCCTGGTATCCGGAGGTTCAACAAATTTAATCAAGCCTCGCTCATCAGGCCCGAACTTTTTGCTGAATGACTCCATCTTTCTGATAAGCTTCTGCCCCTTGTGGTTGATCACCATGATAGCAGTCTTCTTAGAATCCATGCTCGTATCCACTGCATCCATTTTCAAGGCAATATCCCTGCCGGTGAGTTCGGCGGCCCAACCCAAACAAGGAAGAAGAGGAATAACGCATATTGCGATTATTATGTTTTTCATTTTATCTTTCACTGAAGTTCCATTTCTGTTTGATTTTGCCATAAAGATGTGTTATTTTTATTTTAAAAGGAGAAATAATAGGATGACTACCTTAGCAAAGCTTTACCCTATCTTAAAAGACCTTGGACTTGAAAACCAAAAAGCGAATGAATTTGTTGAAATAATAGACGAATCACGCAAAGAAGACCTGGCTACTAAAGCAGATCTCAAAGACTTAGAAATCCGATTGATCAAATGGATCATTGGATTGATGATAGCCCAAACCTCCATAAGCATCGCTTTGTTGAAATTGTTCTGACCTTTTTCCAGAAAAGCCTCAAACATTATCAGTTATCAATCTTCAATTATCAATTAACATTGCTAATTGACCATTGATACCTGCCTCTCCGCCCCCAACGGCTTAAACAACAGCATCATGGCCGGAGCCAGGAAGAAATCCGCCAGAAGCGCCCAGAGAAAGGCGAAGGCTGCAAGCAGCCCGAATTGGACCACGTTATACATGTCCGACAGGCCAAAGACAGAAAATCCCAGCACCAGCGTCATAGTAGTAAACATGATGGGCCGGCCTACGGTGGAAAGTGTTGCCTTGAGTGCCCCCTCGTATGTGCCTGTACGATTGAATTCCCTTCTGTACCGCATAAAAAAATGGATGGTATCATCCACCGCAACCCCGATAATGATGGGGCTCAAGATCATTAAAGGGATGTTCAGGTAAACACCGGCAAAACCCATCAGCCCTAGACTGATTAACACCGGGAATACATTGGGAATCATGCTTATCAGCCCAAGTTTAAACGAACGTAACACAATGATCATCATGCAGGTGATAGCTAAAAAGGCCAGGATAAAACTTCTCTTCTGGCCCTGAGCTACATAGTTGGACATGGCCTCGATAAAGGGCATTGTTCCCGTATATTCCACCTTGGTTGACGGATTAATATTCTTCTTAACAAACATGCTGATGTCAGAGGTGAATGTGCGAACATCCTTGGAGTTAAGGCTTTTGGTGCGCGCGGTGATCCGGGCGATATCATAATTAAAGCTTACCTGTTTATCCAGGTCCTCACCGCCTGATGTTTCATATAGAAAAAGATATTCAGAGGCCTGGGCGCTGGTTTCAGGCAGGGTATAATATTCCATGCGGTTTTCATGCATGGCGCGGCGCATCTTTTTTATGGTATCTATTACACTGGTAGTTTTAGAGGTTAAAGGGTGCCGGTCTATATAGTTCTGCAGGGTCTCCATATCTCTTAAAAATTCGATCTCCTTAATTCCGTCTTTCTTTCCCGTATCCAGCATGACCTCCATGGACATGGAACCACCCATGTGTGAGTCCACATAGTCATAAGCCTGCCTGACCGGTAAATCCGTGCTGGCAAATTCAATGGAATTGGTCTCAACTTCAATTAAACGGTAACCAAACAGAGAGAAAGCAGCCATTAGAATAAAGATGCACAGAATGGCCCATGGGTGCTTCAGATTAAGAAGAGCTATTCTTTTAAGCACCCGGTCGAAGATGTCATTCCTGCCTGTGCGGGCGAGCCGCACGCAGACAGGTCTGTAATCAGGGCTTTTCTTTTTTTCACCTACCGGATTAAAAGCGCCTTCAGGTTCGATACCTTTTTTCTTATTTTTGCCAAAAGAGAAAACAGCAGGAACTATGATCAGAGATAACAAAAAGGCCATTATCACGCCAATAGCAGCATAGATGCCCATTTCCCTTATTGGTTTAAGCACTGTACCCCAAAATGATAAAAAGCCTGCGGCTGTAGTTATACTGGTAAGCAGGCATGGAATGCCCACCAGGGCAAGCGCTTTTACAATCGACTCACTGCGGTCAAGGCCCCGATCCTGTTGATCCTGAAACTCAGAAATGATGTGCATGGAATCCCCGATACCCACACAGATCAGAAATATTGGCAGCATGGCTACCATCAAACTCAAGGTCCAATCCAATATCCCGACCAGTCCCAGGGTCCAGAATATACTCAAGATCACCACCAACAGAGGTGTAACTACCCCACGAGCCCCACGGGCAACCCAGAGCAGAATCAACATCTGCAAGCCAAGACAGACAAGACCGAACAGAGACAACTCCCTGGCAGTCATCTCATCCATTTCATAATCAATAATCGGTGTCCCCACTGCATACACTTTTAGGTCTGCGTACTCAGGTTTTGCCAGAATCTTATAGACTGCCGGCGGGATCTCCTTGCGGGGGTCCACCTTTTCTTCCGGGTAGCGCTCGCGCTCTAAAAGGATGGCAGAGGTCTTTCCGTCCCTGGAGATAAGGTTGTCTAAGTAAAGGGGCTCGTTCATGGCCCTTTCTCTGACCAATTTCATCTCATCGGGTATTTCAGGAATATTTTCTATCAGGTCGGAAATCTCAATCCCGCCCTCTACACCCTCCACATACTCAACATTGCCAAGAAACTTCATATCCTTTACGTAAGGAACATGTGCTTCTAGGTCTTCTGCTAGTTTTCTGATCAATCGGATTGTATCGGCTTTGAAAAAATCGTCGGTTTCAATGAGGACATAGACCAAATCTTCATTGCCGAATGTATCTCTGAATTTGTCAAGAAGGAGTTTGGTAGGATTGCCTTCGAGAAAGAATGCCTCGTTGGAGTTGTCCATCCTGAGGGTGCGCATTTCATAGAAGGAGAAGATAGTCAGGAAAAATACTAAGAGCAACAAAAGCCATCTAAAGCGCAGGATGGCTTCTGCCAGACGGGCAAAAAAGGTATTAGTGCCGCTGAAATATTTAGAAGTGATTCCTGGATTCATAGCTTTCCTTTTTTCGTATTTCTATTCCGGTTTTGAACCGCAAAAGCGAGCGCTAACCCCGCAGCTTGCTGCGGGGTTAGCGAACGAATCTGAAAATAGCAAACTTCCTTACGGTCGAAGATTCCCCGCAGCTTGCTGCGAGGAATCTTCAAAGAAAACGCTTTGCTAACACACAGCCCTCGCGGCTGAAAGCAAGGTGCATATTCTGACTAAGATAAAAAATGCGCCGGCTCCAATTTTGATATAATTCGGTGGAATAAACCTGCTAATTGCATCACCCAAAAATACCAAACCAAATGTTGTCATCAAAAGTTTAAGATCCATAAACTGCCTCGGGCTCAGGTACCTTTAATTCTGGGCGAGGCTAAACTCCAAAAACGCCTCCCGGGTGTCGATACGGGCTACCAGAATGTTCGTTTTTCCAACTTTCATTATTTCAAAAAAGCAAAAAGAAGCTTAATAGCCGCCCAAAAATATAAGAAATGATTAAAAACGTACGGTTGCCTGTACCCCAAAGGTTCGGGGGTCTCCGATAGTGCCTAAGTCTTTTGTGGGATCCATCGGGTCATCGAAAAGAAATGAATAATATTCTTTGTCAAAGATATTATTCACAAAGAAATAGATATCAAAATGTTCCTTCTCATATCCGATCTTGCCGTTAACAATGCAGTATCCATTTTGTTTGTGTATATTTGCCTCATCAAAATATGTGTCACCGAACCAATTACTCTCAGCCCGGGCAAAGAGTCCCCAGGACAACCTGTACTGAACCGCCAGGCTTGCTGTATATTCGGGAGATAAGGGGAGCTTGTTTCCCGTATAGTCTTTTGGCCCGGCAGGGTTGAAGGAGTCCTTGTTTTCATCGAACTTTGTGTCAAGATATCCGAATGAGGCCATGATATCCAAGCCTTTCAGCGGACGGGCAAGGAGTTCGGCATCGAATCCCTGAAGTGTTGCCTTGGGCGCGTTTGTATATGTTGGCTGTAATAATTCATTAAAACGAAATACTTGAAAATCCTTCACCTTGGTGTAGAATGCTGCTGCATTGAGCGTGATGCGATTGTCGAGCCAGTTGGTTTTCAATCCAGCCTCGTAGGACCACGCATATTCCGGATCGAACCTGGCATTTTCCGCAGTGTCGGTGTCAGACTGAGCATATCCCCCTGACCTGTATCCCTTGGCTGCGCTCACATAGGTAAGCACCGATGGGTTCCATCTATAATCCGCAATGAATTTGGGCGACCATGTATCCCAGGTTTCTGAATCGTTATATTCACTTGGAGGCATGCCGAAAATGGTAAAGCCTTGGTGGTAGTAGTCCGTTTCCTTCTTATCACGGTCATAGCGAAGGCCTGCTGTCAGAGTCAGTTTGTCAAAGAAGGTGTAGCCGGTCTGGCCGAATATTGCGTATGTGTTTGTGTCTAATGTAGTATATGTAGGGTCTTCAATTGTCATCAATCCCGGAGGGGTCATACCCGTAGGATCAAGTATGGCTGCATCATATATCATTGTCAGGCCATAAATCAGTTCACCGCTAAAATAATAACCGCCTACAAGCCACTTAAAGGGGCTGTCACTTTCCAGGGAACTCAAACAGATTTCCTGGGAGTAATTTGTATCATCACCAAGATACCTCATGCTCATAAGATTCATTCCCGAAAAATCGTATCCCATAATCTGGTCGAGCTCATTTGAATATCGGGCGCTGACAGATGTTAACTCAAACCACGGCGCCCTGTATTTGATTCGAAGGGATTGAGTATCTGCATCCACATCGCCAATTTCATCTATGTTTTTGTCAGGTATATCAAAGGGGTCGTCATCTACGAGGACAAATCTTCCCATCCCGTTGTCCTGTGTTTCCACTGTAACGGAAAAAGTCATGTCCAGATCATCGTTTGGGGTCTATCTTATCTGCCCCCGGCCGGCGTGCAGTTCACTTGTATCAGGGTGGTAGCCTCCTGCATCAATGTAGCCTTCACCCTGCTTATCGTACATTCCGGATAACCCGAAAAAGAGCTTGACTTTTATCATGGGTCCGCTCGCTGAGGCCTTATAGAACTGGGTTTCGTAGTCTCCAAAACCCGCGGTAGCCTTTCCTGTCCAGATATTATCGGGTTTTTTGGTGATAATATTGACAACCCCACCCTCTGAGTTAAGGCCGTAAAGGTTTCCCTGGGGACCCCTGAGAACCTCTATTCGCTCTATTTCAAAGATTTTGCTGTCCGTGAGATAGGTGGTAATCATGGGCACATCATCAATATATAATTCCAATCACACCTGTTCTGGCCGCGAAATTGCTCAAGCCCCGTATGCTGTAGTAACTGAAACCAGCACCGCCCAATTCAAAGGCAGTAAAGTTTGGAACAAATGTGTGGATTTCATTGGTTGATTCAATTCCTGCATCCTCGATCTGAATATCCGAAAGCGCTGTTACGCTTGCCGGGACATCCTGGATGTCCTCCTCTCGCTTTTGGACCGTGACGGTCATTGTCTCCAATCCATATTCTTCGGGAGATTTTTTCTCCTGCTCTGTCTCCTGTTTCGACTTCTCCTCCTGGGCCGCTGCAGAAGGCGCCAAAAATAGATTTAAGACCACTGTAACTGCGAATATCGCAACCATAACCCACAGAAAACTTCCTTTGTAACTATTCATCATCCTTCCTCCTTTTTTAATCAGCAGATTACGCAGATTTTTGCAGATTATTTGAACATCCAATAATCCCTGAATCCCTGAATCCCCTAATCCCTCTCACTTACCTTCCAGCTTCTTGCCTGTTGCCTGGTTTTCCAAAACCTGCTGTATAATCCACCCCCCTTCAAAAGGTCTTCATG
>JAYENE010000202.1:0-14554 GCA_034721935.1 Thermodesulfobacteriota bacterium | reverse complement strand
ATAAAACCGGACATAACCTTGACCAAATAGCAAGGTGGATAAAAATAGCAAAAAATCAGGGCGCTTCAATAATCTGTTTCCCTGAAATGAATATTACGGGTTACAGCGTAAGCGCCGATATATCAGATGATGCTGTAGGGGCGGGTTTGAAACCCGCCCCTACGGGTTACAGCGTAAGCGCCGATATATCAGATGCTGCAGAGCCTGTTCCAGGTCCGGCAACGGATAAACTCTTAAATCTTGCATCAGAGAAAAATATTGTCATTCTTGCGGGCATGGCTGAAAAGGATGACAAGGGACGTATATTTGCAAACCACCTGATTGTTAAACCTCACGAAGATCTCGGTGTATACCGAAAGCTGTATATAGCTCCACCTGAGCGCCCAATTTATACGCCGGGCAATAAAATCCCGCTGTTTGAAACCCAGGGTGTTAAATTCGGCATACAGCTTTGCTATGATGCTCACTTCCCCGAACTTTCCACCCATATGGCCATGAATGGCGCGGATATTATTTTCATGCCGCATGCATCTCCAAGAGGAACCCCTGATGAAAAATTCAAATCATGGATGCGGCATCTTCCTGCAAGGGCTTATGATAACAGTCTATTTGTTATTGCATGCAACCAGACAGGTAATAACAAAAAAGGGCTTAGTTTTCCGGGTGTTTCCTTAATAATCGATCCATCAGGCAATATTATTAAAAAGAATGCAACAGGCGAGGAAAGTATAATTGTTGCGGATCTAAAGGCTGATGACTTAAGCCGTGTGCGCAACAACAGGATGAGTTTTTTCCTTCCAAACAAAAGGGCGGATCTGTATAACAGCCTTTAATTAGTGTCTGAACGAAAACTAACCAAAAGCTGTTATTTCGATTCTGTCAGAGCCCTTTGGCGGACTGCCTGGTTCCCATGCTCCAGCGTGGGAACCCATATGGTATGCGTTCCCACGCTGGAGCATGGGAACGAGAAAAAAGATTTCTCCCTATGGTCGAAATGACAAAAAGAGGGGGTTTTCGTTCAGGCACTAATCACCTCGAAGGGGTCTAACGCATGGCGATTCCTTTAGATTATAATCCAATATCAAGGACGTAGCGGTCAAGCTAAAAGGCTATGAACGCTTTACTCTGCCTTTTAGGTCACTCGAGCATAGATCGAGATTTAATTAAAAGAAATTATTCTCATTTCCTGCTTCGTATATAATCCAGAAGATATGCTATCCCGACTAAAAAAACGGCAAGACCGGCTACATGGAAAACATCGGTTTGGGCATAAAAAAAACGCGTTAAAAAAACCGCAAAAACAGTTCCGAGTATGGCCCTTATTACAAAGATATAAAATTGATTCAAAATAATTACCTGCAATATAATTTATTTTACGAGACTTTATTGTAACTTCTCAATAAGTCCGGGCAAATCATATTTTGCGACTATCCTCTGGATTCCGGCTTTCGCCGGAATGACAGGCGTTTATATCCAATCGTCATTCCGGCGAAAGCCGGAATCCAGTAAGTGTTGCCCAGACATATTGAGAAGTTACACTTTATTGAGTTATTTCCAGACGGTATTTCATAGACTAAATCATCAATTATCACCTGGGTTGAACGGTTCAACGTTCACGGTTCCCTGTTAAAGAGACCTATAAAGCTTTGCTTTGCCTTTGACTATTGGCTATTAGCCATTGGCTAAAGGTGGCCGAAGGCTCTAATAGGGGCGCATGTTATGTCTCACCCAACACGCGGCGCAAGCGCCTGCGCTGCACGTGGGTGAAAGAGACTAATCTGAGTATTGTATTATAAAGTTAAGGATATCAGCAGGCTATAAGCTTTGAACCTTGAACCTTGCACCTTGAACCTGAAACCGATCACTTTAACCTAAGTTGAGCGATTTATTGCGAAGATATGTGCCGAGATCTTGATGCATAAGGGTTTGCGAAAACCACAGGCATACCCGTGGATATGTCGAGGATTTTCGCGAATCCTTGATGCGCAAGAGATTGGTGCAGATCGAGTAAAAAATCGCTCAATTTAGGTTTAAATATCAATATTAAATATTTGTGTCAAATTTATCTGTTTTTTTCTTTACTTAATTATCAGTTATTGTTATTGATTATTAATTAGATTTTCATCGATAGTTTGAGAACAAACAAAATAGTTTTACAAAGGGTTAATGGAGGATTATAAAAATGGACATCAGCAGAAAGTTGGGCATTTTAGTTTTTTGTGCTGTACCGGCAATTATTGGCGGAGGTATTGTTTACGCTATTTTTGGAACTTATCCCCCTGTTTTCGTATATGAAATCCTTCTTTTATTCGTAGCTTTAGGCATTATCAGCAAGTAAAGTGGGTTGCTAAAAGAAATTACGGATCTTGAGGCCGGGGGCAAATGGCCTGCCTGCGCATGCCTGCATGCAGACAGGTTTGTCTGAGTCTGCCTGCGCGTCGCATCTGTCTGCGTGCTATTTTCCACCAAACAGGCCCGAACGGGTCGTTTCCGGATCGAAATTTTATTCCAAGCAGTAAATTATTGGTTAATAAATTAACCAAATCAATATGTTCTGAAACTACGAGCGTTACTTATTGATTTTGTTCTTGGAGGTGCTATGCGAGATAGCAATTCTCGAAATATCATTTTCTGGTTTTTTTTGTCCCTTTTTATCCTTTCAATTGCAATGCTCGCATGGCTTATATGGCCGTTTATATCGATAATTATTCTTGCCGCTGTTATTACAGGCGTTTTCAGTCCTGTTTTTAATTTAATAAGTGTAAAAGATAAAATAACCCCCCACTTTGCCTCATTTTTAACCTGTATTCTAATATTTTTTATCGTGATTGTTCCAATAGGATTTTTTGTGGGCATACTATCAAAAGAGGCGCATGATCTTTATATAACTGCAAAGGATGCATTATTAAACGACCAGATAAAAAACCTTTTTGCAAACAGCGTTCTTCTTGAAAAAACAAACCTTGTGCTTAAAAATTTCAATGTTGAACTCACAGGAGAAACTCTAAACAATGCTATTTCAGAAATTGGTAAAATTGTTGGCCTTTTTCTTTACGAGCAGGCCAGATCAATTGCCGCAAATACACTTGCATTTTTTGGAAACATATTTCTTATGCTTCTCGTCGTCTATTTTCTTCTAATCGATGGAAACAAATTAATTTCTTTTATTACCGATCTTTCCCCGCTCCCAAAAGTACAGGACAAAAAATTAATCCGAAAATTTAAGGATATGGCGGGAGCCGTTCTGATCGGCAACGGCCTTGGTGGTTTGATCCAGGGAATATTGGGCGGAACCGTTTTCATGCTCTTTGGTTTAAAGTCCCCTTTTCTGTGGGGTGTGATAATGGCTCTGCTTGCATTTCTTCCTATAATAGGGATTGGAATTGTATTTATACCTGCGGCTATATATCTTTTTTTAAAAGGACAGATTGCCTCAGCTATTTTCTTTGTTATTTTTTATATAATCCTTTCCGGCGGCATTGAATATATCTTCAAACCAAAAGTAGTGGGTCAGCGCGTTAAAATGCATACACTTCTTGTATTCTTTTCCATAATCGGAGGCCTGAAGATGTTCGGAATTCTTGGCATTATATACGGCCCGCTTATTGCGACCGCATTTTTGACCCTGACCGATATTTATCATGCCAGTTATCAGAAACTGCTTGGGCCAAAGGAATTGACATAATGTATACAGGACAAATATCGGAAATCAGCATTGAAAGCGAGATGAAAAAATCTTATCTCGATTATGCCATGAGCGTGATTATAGGAAGGGCCTTGCCGGATGTTCGTGACGGCCTGAAACCTGTACACCGACGCGTGCTGTATGCAATGCGTGAGCTTAAAAACGATTGGAATAAACCTTATAAAAAATCTGCCCGCATTGTCGGAGATGTTATCGGCAAATATCATCCTCATGGCGATACCGCCGTTTATGACACAATTGTGAGGATGGCGCAGGATTTTTCTTTAAGGTATCCCCTTGTAAATGGCCAGGGAAATTTTGGGTCCGTTGACGGGGATTCTCCTGCTGCAATGAGATACACAGAGATCAGAATGATGCGCCTCGCGCATCAGATGCTTGAGGATCTGGACAAGGAAACTGTTGATTGGGCGCCGAATTATGATGAATCCTTGAATGAGCCCCTGGTGCTTCCGGCTAAGTTTCCTAATCTTTTGATTAATGGTTCTTCCGGCATAGCGGTCGGCATGGCTACCAATATTCCGCCGCATAATCTTTTTGAAATAATCGCGGCAATAAATGCAATAATAGATAACGATGAAATTTCATGTCAGGACCTTATGAAATTGGCGCCCGGGCCCGATTTTCCCACAGGCGGCATTATTTACGGAACATCCGGTATATTTAACGCATACAAAACCGGACGCGGCATAATTCGTGTAAGAGCAAGAATTACAATCGAAAAAGACAAAAGAACGCAAAGTGAAACCATAATAATTACAGAACTTCCTTATCAGGTTAATAAAGCCAGGCTTATTGAAAAGATTGCGGGAATGATAAGGCACAAGCAAATACAAGGAATAAGATATATAAGGGATGAATCCGACAGAGAGGGAATGCGGATCGCTATCAGCCTCAAGAGGGATCAGGTTGCAGGGGTGGTGATTAATCAGCTTTACAAACACACACAGATGGAAAACACCTTTGGCATTATACTTCTTGCTATTGTAAACAACCAGCCGCAGCTTTTATCTTTTAAAGAAATTCTTAAACATTTTATTTATCACCGCAAAAATATAATCATTCGGCGGACCAGTTATGATCTGAAAAAGGCCCAGGCACGCGCTCATATACTTGAAGGCTTGAAAATTGCCCTTGATAATCTTGATGATGTTGTTTCCCTTATCAGAAAATCAAAATCTCCTGCTGATGCAAAAACAGGTCTGATTCAAAAATTTGACTTAAGCGCAATCCAGGCTCAGGCAATATTGGATATGCGCCTGCAAAGGCTTACCGGTCTTGAACAAGAAAAGATATTAGAAGAATACAAAAACGTTTTACAGGATATCGCAAGATTTAAAGAAATACTTGCCAGCGAGAAAATAGTAGAGCAAATCATCAAAGAGGAGCTTTCCGAAATACAAGATGAATTCGGAGATTCTCGGCGCACTGAAATACTGGAATCTACAAAGGAGATTACAATAGAGGACATGATTGTTGAAGAGGATATGGTTGTTACCATATCCAATAGCGGTTATATAAAGCGAAATCCAATTACCCTTTATCACAGCCAGCGCCGGGGCGGTAAAGGAAAGACAGGAATGGGAATAAAAGATGAAGATTTCGTCAAACTTCTTTTTGTAGCCTCCACTCACCATACATTCCTTTTTTTTACAAATCTTGGGAAGGTTTACTGGCGCAAAGTATATGATATCCCTCAGGCAGGTCGTTTGAGCCGCGGCAAAGCAATCGTTAATTTTCTTAACTTCGCAAATGATGAAAAGCTTGCAACAGTGCTTGACGTCCCAGCATTTGAACCGGGCTATCATGTTATTATGGCCACAAAAAATGGGCTTGTAAAAAAGACAGAACTTATGGCTTACAGCCACCCCAGGGCAGAAGGTATCATAGCCTTGAAACTTGCCTTAGATGATGAGTTGATCGGAACACGGATAACAGATGGAACAATGAATGTCTTTCTGGGTTCTGCTGCAGGCAAATCAATACGTTTTCACGAATCTGATATTCGCCCAGCAGGCCGCGTTACAGGTGGGGTACGTGGGCTGAAGCTGGCTGCCAGTGACCATATAGTCGGCATGGAGGTTTTGAACCATGGCCAGACATTATTTACAGCCACAGAAAACGGGTATGGAAAAAGAACATCGATCGATGAATATCATGTTCAAAAACGCGGGGGCAAAGGTGTGATTACCATCAAAACAAGTAAGCGGAATGGGCTTGTAGTTGCAATGCTTCTTGTGGAAGAGGATGACGACCTTATGCTCATGACCAACAGCGGCAAGATTATACGCATGCCAATAAAAGGAATTTCGATTATCAGTCGCAACACCCAGGGCGTAAAGCTTATAAATATTGATCCTGGAGAAAAGGTTATCGGGGCTGCCGGGCTTGCTGAAAAGAAAGAGGAAAAAGGTAATACAACGTAATTTATTGTCGAAATATGACTATAAATCTTTAAAATAACATGGATTCGCATGAAAATTGGACACGGGTCTAATTTAGGAATTAAAGGATTAAGGAATTCTATCTATTTTAATTTATTGATTTTATCCTTTAATTCCTTAATTCCTTAATCCCTTAACTTGGCACTAATAAATACAAATAGTGTCAAAAAGATTGACTCATTTTAACAGTAAATTACGAGGGTTGTAATGAATAGTATAGATGTAAATTCCACAAAGATCGGTGTGGTTGGAGGCGGAAGCTGGGGAACAACTCTGGCCAATCTTCTTGGCCGGAAAGGTTTTAATATTGACCTGTGGGTGTTTGAAACTGAAGTAATTAAGCAGATTAAGGAGTTAAGAGAAAACAAGTTGTTTCTTCCCGGTATTTCCCTTTCTTCAAACATATACCCGTCAAACGATCTATCTAGCGTCGTATCAGGCAAGGACCTGGCGCTTATTGTTGTACCGTCTCACTTTATGAGGGAAACATCACATGAAATTGCCGGATATGTTTCAAAGGATACCATCATAGTTTCTGCCTCAAAAGGAATTGAGAACGAAACATATTTAACCATGTCCCGCGTGCTTAGAGAATCACTTCCAAAAATCCCTGAAAAGCATATTGCAGCCCTTTCCGGTCCCAGTTTTGCCCGTGAAGTTGCTTCAAACGTTCCCACATTAGTTGCTGTGGCATCAAAAGACAAAAAGACGGCCTCCTTTGTACAGCATGTTTTTGCCACTCCTCTTTTTAGAGTGTACACAAATAATGATATTATCGGAGTGGAATTAGGCGGCTCTGTCAAGAATGTAATTGCCATTGCCTCAGGAATGATCGATGGGCTAGGTTTTGGTCTGAATACCAGGGCGGCTCTGATTACCAGGGGTCTTACGGAAATCAGGCGTCTCGGTTTAAAGTTAGGGGCAAACCCACGCACATTCACCGGCCTGGCCGGCGTTGGAGATCTGATCCTGACATGTACCGGAAAGTTAAGCCGCAACTACACTGTCGGCAAACAGTTAGGCCAGGGTAAGAGGTTGCAGGATATCCTGTCTGAAATGCGCATGGTTGCCGAAGGAATTAAAACAGCCAGATCTGTTTACAACCTGTCTCGCAAGATCGGCGTTAAGATGCCGATTTGTCACGAGATCTACCATATACTTTATGACGATGCTTCTCCAAAAGAGGCATTGCACAGGTTAATGACTCGCGATCTTAAGCATGAGCTGGATGAATTGTAGAGACAAGGACATCAGAGGTCAGAGGTCGGAGGTATAGGGATCAGATGTCGGAAATCAGAAGTCGGAGGTCGGAGATAGGATACATGCTTAATAGTCCAGTCTCATTTTTGGTCAAAGAATATTGAGTTTTTCTGACATCTGACACTTGACATCTGACGTCTGGAAAGTGAGGTCAGAGGCAATTCATCAATTTATCAATCATATCTATTCTTTGTGCCTGCCTGTGCGGGCTCGCACGCAGACAGATCTTAGTGCCTTAGTGGCTGAACTATTATAAAAAAAAATGAAAGATAAGAAGAAACATCCATCCTGTTTTGGAATACTCGACAGGGTTTTTCCCACAGGGGAGGACGGTCTTAGAAGCAGTCCTGATGCCTGTCTTGAATGCATTTACAAAACACAGTGTCTAAGAGCTGCCATGGCTGGATCCGGCGGGTTAACAGTCCATGAAGAATTGGTGGACAGGGCCTATGAGTCCGGTATGATCGGTTTTCTGAGCAGATGGTCCAAAAAGAAAGACATAAATCGCAAGATAAAAACGCAAAGCACAAAAACAGGAAAATAAATAGCGCTGTAACCGTTCAGAGGTTCACCCCCAACAGGAGCATTACCAATTTGTTAAAGCCGAAAACATAAACTCTATTCGGGCGGGATAAACCCGCCCCTACGAAATTTGATGCACGTAACCCGTAGGGGCGGGTTTACCCCGCCCGATAAATGATAATGCTGTGGGATATCATTCCAATTTTAACAAACTGGCAATATCCCCCAACCCTGAACCTGCGAACGCTTACGTAACACTTTTAGGAGTACATAATGAAATCAATCAAAGAAATAGATATTGCAAACAAGAGGGTTTTCATCAGGGTCGATTTTAATGTTCCTATGGATGAACAGCAGAATATTATAGAAGACACCAGGATTCAGGCTGTTCTTCCCACCTTAAGATATGCTCTGGACAATCAGGCAAAGCTGATCATAGCTTCACACATGGGCAGACCAAAAGGAAAGAAATTGCCTGAACTAAGCCTTAAACCAATAGCCAAACGGTTGGGCAGACTGCTTGGAAAAGATGTGAAGATGGCAAATGATTGCATAGGTCCTGATGTGAAATCGCGTATATCAGCTATGAAAGCAGGCGATATTGTTCTTCTCGAAAACTTACGATTCCATAGAGAAGAACAGAAAAATAACGACCAATTTGCCAGAGAGCTTGCATCGCTTTGCGATGTATATGTAAATGATGCCTTTGCAGTATCACACCGCGTCCACGCTTCTGTTGTTGCTGTTACAAAATATGCGCCTGTGTCGGTAGCCGGCTTTTTGCTTCAAAAAGAAATCGGTTATTTTTCAAAGATAATGGCCGATCCGCAACACCCTGTTGTCGCAATTATCGGCGGTGTAAAAGTATCGGACAAACTTATGGCATTAGATAATATGCTGGATCACGTTGATAAGTTCATAATCGGCGGAGCCATGGCAAACACCTTCTTGAAAAGCAAAGGCTATGATGTTGGGAAGTCAAAAATCGAAGAAAATCTTATAGAGGCAGCCGGATCGATAATGAAAAAAGCAGCCAAACGCAAAATCAAGTTCTATCTCCCGGTTGATGCCGTAGTCGCAAGACGCTTTGATCCAAAAGCTCAAACAAAGTTAGTGCCAATACAGGAGATCCCTGAAAACTGGATGGCCCTGGATATAGGCCCTGCCACCTCTTTGCTATTTTCCGAAGTTCTTTATGACGCAAAAACAGTAATTTGGAACGGCCCCATGGGTGCGCTTGAAATTGACTCTTTCAGCAGGGGCACGACTGCCATGGTCCACAGTGTAGCCAACTGCTATGCCCTCACTATTGTCGGCGGCGGCGAGACAGATGTCGCTATCCATAACGAAAAGGCAGACGACAGGATAACATATATTTCAACAGGTGGGGGGGCATTTCTCACAATGTTAGAGGGGAAGACATTGCCTGCATTAACTGCTCTGGAAGATTCTGAAAAGAAACATGATAATTTGTAATAATTTAGCACTTTGAAGATTTGGCTGTTTTCGTTGAGACGTTGCTCATTCGACAAAGCATTATTTGAATATCGAATATCGAACAAGGAATTTCGAATGATGAATTGTGGAATCGCTACGCTCTAACTTTTTATAGTAGTAAAAATGATAGAATACCTTACTTCGATATTCATAATTCCTTCTTCGATATTCTGCGGTTCAAAAACCGCTGTCAAAGGTAAGTTTTTTCAAAAAGCTAAAATGTTATGATAATTTTTTGCCAAAAAACTAATACCAGATGTCCCCTAATCGGGTTTTTGACTCGATTAGGGTTATAACTCTAATGGTTCTAAAGTTTTTTTCCGCTAAACATATTGCTTTAATACTTATAATTTTATTTTCTCTTGCATTGCCCGGTTATTTCTACAGAACGCAATTATGGGAAATCGCTGCGCAGTGCTACAATCTTTTTATTGACAGAGAAAAAGTCGCAACATTTATCACATCATTCGGCATGGCAGCGCCTGTGATTTTTATGATCATTCAGACGCTCCAGGTGTTCTTTGCTCCTGTCCCCGGCGAAGCTACCGGCTTTATCGGAGGCTACCTGTTCGGAGCAACTAAAGGGTTTTTGTATTCCAGTCTGGCTCTGACTATAGGATCGTTGGTCAATTTTGTTATCGGCCGCTTTCTGGGAAAACATTATATCAGAAAGCTTATCCCAAGCGTTTATTTAAACAGATTCGACACTATTTGTAAACGTCAGGGAATTTTTGTTTGTTTTGCTTTATTTGTTTTTCCAGGCTTTCCAAAAGACTATTTTTGTCTTTTCCTTGGCTTAAGCGCTATTCCTGCCAGGGTTTTCATTATTATTGCCTGCATAGGGCGTATGCCTGGAACATTTATGCTAAGCCTTCATGGGGCAGCGATTTATGAACAAAATTATAAGCTATTCGCCCTTGTCCTTGGCTTAAGTATTGTTATTGCCCTATTTGCATACAGGCGCAGAGAAACTCTTTATCGATGGGTGGAACGGTTTAATAATAAACAGTCAGTTATTGACGGCGGGAGTAAATGATGATAATTAAAATAATAAGTGACTACGCAGTCAGGCTGAAGCTGTTTAGACTGAAGGCTGAAGGGGCCAGAAGAGTACGATTGTCGTACTTTGGCGGAAATACCTGCCCGCCATCGCTCTTGCCCAAAAGAAACAGTCAGCACAGTTCAAGCTTTCGCTCAGGCAAGGCAGGCGGGTCTGACTCTTGCGCCAAACATAGCTTCAAAATGCGCTTTTTCCTAACAGTCTTCAGCCTTCAGCCTATCCACCTGAGTAGTTACAATAATAATTGCCAATGATAAATATACAACGGGAGACCAAGGTCTCAACGGGGCTTGAAGATTGACCAGTACAGTGGAAAAAAAACTTGCATTCTGGAGCGTAAGGGAGGAGCTTAGCCAGGCAAACAGATTAAGACGCTCGTATTACGAGCTTTTGAGAGATGAGCTTGATCAATTCATGATTCAGTATGCTCTAATAGATTCTTATCATAACTTTATTAGCAAAAAACTTCCTTATCCCTTTGTTGAAAAACGGGAACTCAAACCACGGGCTCGCATCCCGGATGTTGAATACGAATGCCAGAATACCTTTCTTGTAATCTTTATTGAGGATACACTATCTGCAGCTCACAAGAAATATATCAGATTCTTTGAGGTTAACAAAACCACAAAGGCTAATTTACTTCCCTCCAGGGCCCTTACTCTTTCAGATAAATTTGACAGAAATCAAAAATACTTAGAGTCTGTCCATTTTTTTAATTTTTTAAGAGTTCTTCTTCCGGTCGATTATGCCCTTCTTATTCAAAGGGATCCTGCCAGCAAAACCAGGAACCGATATGATCTTTCCCACTTTCATGTTAAAATAGACTGGCCGATTGCTGAGGCTGCGGAGAATCTTGCCCAAAGTCTTCGATATATATCAAAAGACCTGTATGAAAAAGGGGATAAATACGCTGAAGATATTCAGAAGAAATTTTTCGAATATTACGGGCTCCCAGTAATGTCAGGGGGAAGGAGAACAGCGGCTATTGTAGCGGCCCAGTATTTGAAAAGGCTCCCATGTATCTCAACCATATACGCAGGAAGCAGTGAATCAAGAGCTCTTATACGCATTTCTGAAAGGGGAACATCTAAATCGGTCATAATAAAGCTCACAGAGGAAGAAATGAAACAGACTGCAGAGTATAATAATCTTGCGCTGCAGACTTTCAAGAAAAATTATATGGTTTCCTGCAACAGCGAGAATGGCGTATTTATTTTCCAGGCTACCTATTTATTTACCGACCCTGCCAGATCACCTGATGATGGTAAGCTGAGGGAGTTTATCCCTGATCTTTACTGGCTGACGGTCGGCGGGCAGCATATACTCCCAAAACCCGGCGTGTGGAAGTATCCCCCGCTGTCGTTAAATGTTATCTACTCATAAGTAACCGTTCAGAGGTTCAGGGTTCAGAGGTTCAGGGGTTAGTGAAGGTTAACGAAAAAAGGTAACCCAGAACGGTGAACCTTTAAACATGTGAACGCTTACGTTCTCGGGCCAATTGCCATGCCTCAATATCCTCAAATCGTTCTATTCCCATGCGTTTTTCCTCCAGAATGCATGAATCAACAATTCAGCGTTGACGATAATCCAGAACCTTTGAACCTTTGAACCCGTGAACGGTTACGTCTGTAGTTAGTCTATATTCTTCATCATTGCTATTGCATCGCAATCCGGGAACTTGACGCACAGCAGGCAGTCTCCCCAGATTTTAAGCGGGAGCTCAGATCTGTCTATTTCTACAAAACCATATTTCTTAAAAAATTCAGGCCGGTAGGTAAGAGTAAAAACCTTTTTCATATTATATGATTTTGCCTCGGAAAGGATTGCTTCTGTAAGCATTGAGCCGATATTTTTATTAGTGTGTTCAGGATAAACCGCTAATGATCGTATTTCCGCCAAGTCCTCCCAGCAAAATTGCAAAGCACAGCAACCCAGAACTTTATTTTGCTGATCATTTACATATACCGAAAAATCTCTGAGATGATCGTAAAGTTCACTTAAAGGTCGAGAAAGAAGTTCTCCTTTTCTTCCATATTCATCAAGAAGCCGGTGGATAGCTTTTATGTCATTTATTTGTGCTTTTCGAATCATAATAATTTACATACCATCATTGCCGATTAAATCAAGCAGGAAAGTCGGAATTAAAAATATATCCTACTGACCTAACGCTCTTAAAATGCACAGGCTTCTTTGGATTGTCCTCAAAATATTTTCGAAACCGCACAATAAAATTATCCACTGTACGAGTTGAGGTTCCCCTGGCGTATCCCCACCCTGTTTCCAGCAGCCTGCCTCTTGAAAGAGATTTTCCCTTATTGATTACAAAAAGCTTTAAAAGCTTTACCTCCTGCTCGGTCAAATTAACCTTGCCACATTTACAATATGCGGTTGATGTTTCAAAATCGATCCGGTTGCCGCCAAAAGTATAAGTCTGCGTTGAGATAGAAAAATCGGCTTTGCTTATATCCTCGCCGCCTCGATGCCATGATGCCCTGACTAAAAGACGCTCTACCCGCAGCAAAAACTCCTCAAGGTTAAACGGCTTTGAAAGGTAGTCGTCAACACCATAAGAAAGCCCCTTTATCCTGTCATCAGGAGCCCCTTTGGCCGACAGAATCAAAATCGAAATTTGCTCATCCTCAAGACGAATATTCTGGAGTACAGATAGCCCGTCAATACCCGGCAGCATTATATCAAGCACAATCAGGTCAGGCATCCACTTTTTCCATTGTCGCAGACCCGAAACCCCGTCCATAGCGATTTTCACATCATATCCCTGAAGCGACAGGTTTAATTTCAAACCCTCTGCTATATGCTCATCATCTTCGATTATTAGAATTCGTTTTTTATGGTTATTTTTCATAATCCCTGATCCTCTATCCAGGATAAGGGCTCGGTAAAATTAAGGTAAAAGTCGATCCCTTTCCTGGTCCTTTGCTTTCAGCAACTACCTTTCCCTTATGAATGCGAGCTATATTCTGCACGAGGTACAGCCCCAATCCACTGCCACTGGGTGATGTATCATCCGAACTACCGGCCCGATAAAATTTTTTGAAGATCTTTTTGATTTCCTTTTTTTCAATTCCAATCCCATTATCTTCAAACCTGACATTCAACTTGCCATTATTAATCGCAAGCGAAATGTCAACTATCGGTTTTTTAGACCTGTTATACTTGATAGCGTTGGTCATAATGTTCATCAAGAACATTTCAAACAAAGACTGATTAATACGGCATAAAAAAGACTGGTCTAAAGAATTATGAATTTTAACCTCACAATCCCTGAAAAGGTAAATGTTGTTTTTATAAAATAGCTTAATTGTTTGAACAAGATCCGATATTACAAACTCCCCTCCATAGCTCTTGCTCTCAATTCCTGCAAGATTCAAGATCCGGTTAATATTATCAGAAAGCTGGTTAACGTCCTGAATCATATAGCCTGTATATTTAAGCCGATGCTCCTTTGAAAGCTCATGCTTTTCAAATGTCTCAAGATACAGCTTTAAGGATGTAACAGGGGTTTTCAGTTCGTGAGTGAAATTGTTGATAAAGTTGCGCTGTATCTTATAAAGTTGCAATGTCTTATGATGATAAACAAAAATAATAAATATCCCCATCAAGATGATCCCGACAAGTATCGAAAGCACCATAATAACCACCCAGGTCTGAGGTTTCATAACCTGTTTGGGATCGAGATTTAACTCCAGCACAAGCTTCTTTAAACCAGCGCTTACCTCTATATACCAGTAAATATACAGAAACAGGGACGTGGCCAGAGCCACGATAGAAAAAATTAAAATAAGGATGGGATGAAAAAACCATTTTGTTCGATACATAGGCTAACTTGTGTAAAACTTTTGTAAAATCAAAAAAAATACTGTGCTTTAATTAATTTTTTTGTAATAATTTAATATTGATGAATTCGTAAAAAGTCCAATATACCCTTAACCGTCATTCCGGCGAAAGCCGGGCACGTAGTGAAGCTTTAGCGCTATCCAGTCGTTTCAAGTAGTTGCAGATCATCTGGACTCCGGTTTTCACCGGAGTGACGACTTTTTACGAGATTGT
>JAYENE010000201.1:0-3671 GCA_034721935.1 Thermodesulfobacteriota bacterium | reverse complement strand
TATCTTTAAAACATACGATCTGGCTATTTAAACAATATGGATTAAAAGGATTGGTCCTGTTTTTTCTTTAGGGTCACTTGCATGCGAGTTTCAGATATTCTTACATTTTATTATCAGTGGGTTCGTCTTTCATCATGTAACTTATCTTAAATTTATTGAGAAGCTTCCAAAATTTCAAGTTTTACCTTTCCTATCACTCCAATTAAATCCATCTGGCTGTCGGGCTTCCCGCGTACAAGACGTATATGCGTTACATCCGCGGGGATCTGACCCATTAGAGAATCCGCGGTAATCCACTTTCCAAGATAAAGAACATTCCAGGCATGATAGTAAAACCGTCCCTTCGCATATACGAGTCCGGCTTCTATCTGAGCAGGAATACCTGCAGCTCTGGCCATGGCCGCCAGAAGAACAGCATGTTCGTTACAGTCCCCCATCCGGTTTTCCAGCGTCTCCAGCGCATTTGGAACCGACAGGACAGGACGCTTTTCAATATTTTCATAAATCCAGGCAATAAGTTTTTGGGCTTTGGCCGGCGGGAGATCCTCTATAGATATGAGCTCAGATACTTTTTTTCGTATTTTCGGATGGTCGCACTGGATGAATGCAGTGGGCTCTTGCGATCGGCTCTTTATTAAACTTTCCTTATTGCTTGCGTAGATATCTGACGGTTCAGGAATATCCTCTTTACGGATAGTCAATATGCCGTTCTCAAAAGTCTGTCTTCCCCCGTCTAAAAAGAGGTTTTCTTTAATGCCGGTAATTTTCAAACAAAGCATTGTAAGTTCGTCTGCCCGGTCTATAGGCACATTGGAGGCAACAGAAACCATTTCCGTAAGATCCTGGCTTGGAATTACCGGCAGACCACTTAACGCCTCATTTTTAGAAACCCTTTTTAGTTTTATTCCCATAAAACCCTCTTCCTGGACAACGATTCCATCTGCTCCTATCCAGGCTGTATGGGAAGTTCCTATAAAATCGATAGAGACTTTCTTTGTATTTTGTCTGCGCCCCATGATGTTCAGGGTCTCGCATCCCACCATGGTGACACGGACAGGCCGCTGTCCCATGGTAGTCGGATCAAACACAAGAAATGTTTCGGTCTTATCAGGTTCCAGGCCTGAAATCCATGCTGCGTTCATAACCACGTCAGACAGATAGAGTTCTTTGTCTATTGGAATTTCCGACTTTTGTTCACCAATAAAAACAGTAAGTATCTTGCCTTCGACCTTTCCACGACACTTAAAATGGAAAAGGTTAGACCGTAAATCAAAAGCAAATGAGGCCAATGTGAGATCAGAATGGAATTTTCCATTAGTCTGGATATAAATATCCTCTATTGTGCCAAGAGTATTGATCCGCATGTAAACAGATTCAGACAGGCAATACCCGTTGTTTTCCGGTTTAAAGGAGCGGTAAGCATATCCTATTTTCCTGTCTTGATGAAAGATATTCATCCACAGTTCTTTTTCAGATATTTTTGCGCTGTCCAAAGGAGAATGGATATAATGAGTCTCTTTCTGAAAAAAACCGAGGCGGATACCTAAAAGAAACATAAAAAGCAAACCGCAAAGTATCGCTGCAATCAGGCCAGGTTTTAGTCTCTTTATACGAATTTTCATTATAATATCTTCATACCATAAAAATTTACATATAGAAAGCTTCCAGAAGGTTGCCCAGGGAAACGTCAAAGTCAACTCTAACTGATTCAGATAGAAGCTATTTGCTTTCCCGGATACGGCCTTAAAATCCCAAATTACAATACTCAAATTACAAACAATATCAAAATTACAAATTACAATGACCAAAACATTTCAATTACTTATTGTATGTCTCGCCCTTCATTTTATCTGTTTTGAATTTTGAATTTCGGTCACGCGCAGCGCACTCGCCGTGCTTACGCCCGTCGCAGCAGGGGCGCTTGCGCCGCGTGTTGAGATTTGTTTGAGATTTGTATTTTGGTGCTTGGAATTTTCATGATTTTCATAAACCAGTAACTTTATTTATTCCAAGCAATTACATGTTTAAATGACGTGCCCTGGACGGTTGCCTGCATGCTTTCGGAACCTTTTTCAGTTTATAAGTTTATATCTGGGACTTCGCTTAGGGCCGGCTTTGCTGAATATTCTTTACGTTTCTTCTAATTTCTGCCATAATTTTTATTTTTTGGCAATATGAGTATAGGTTGACTTATTATCGGAGGTTTTAATGAACGATACTGTTCGCCAGCGAGTTATCAATGAATACATTCAGAAAGATCCGTTTGCCGTATATCTGGGAGCGAAAATCGAAATTGTAAAACCTGGTCACAGCCGCGTTTCACTTAGGGCTCGGCAAAAAATAACTTCACATTTCAGGCGCTGATGCATCCCGCCTGACTGCGTTGCGAAAATTCTGAATATGCTTGATATTCATGCTTTTTTGCGCCTTGTCAGCCGGGCGCCTCAACACTTAAAATTGCGAACTTATTTTTGAGCGAACCCTAAGCTCTTTCCGGCTTTTTTTATTATTGAATAAAAATAAACTTTCTGATTTTGTATTATAATCAATATTGCTTAATTGTGACCAGTGTTTAAAAGAGAGGTGTACACAATTAGCGCACCTCTTCCTTTTTTTAAATAGCATTCCCTAAAAATATTTGATACAGGTTGTATTTGTTTTTCCAGCTTAATAAGCGTATCGTCTCTTTCTTTTAAACTCGCTTCCATACAACAAACCTTTGATTAGTAAAAAGTATAACGCTGAATTGAGCTGCTGCAAGTCAAAGCTACAGCCTGTCGTAGAATCAAAAAGTAACTTAAAAGCAAAGCATTACAAAATGCCGCGGCATTTAGCCGTCAGATTCAAATGATTTGTTCGGTTCTTTGTTTCTTTATGTCCGCTTTCATTTGCAAGATAGCCCCAAAGCATGTTTTATCTTTTTGGCACTTTCGTCCGGTCCCAATCCAGTGATATCCACTGTGAGGTCAGCTCTCGCATATGTGCGCCGGAAATACGTAATGTCCTTCTTGATTTCCTTGAGGTACAACAATTTCTCTTTCTTTGTCAGATATTTTTCGATCTGACGAGAGTCTATATCATAGAAGGTGGATCCTTCGCAGGATGTTTTCTGGCTTGTCTTTGAGAACAACGGTCGTTCTTGCTACTTTCTTTACAATCCGCCAGTAATTATCCATAAGACCACTTGGCGGCAAAGCAATGACGCAATCCTCGCTTACTCTTCGAGAGAGAAGGCGCTTCAGAGCTTTAGATGCCTCTTTCCGGAAGGAATAAATTGTCAGGAACTGGTTTTGCAACCTTTCGATAGATGTCCCGAAAAAAGTCTCAATTTCCTCGTCAAGATCAAAAAATGGATAGTCCAGCAAAACTGCCAGCTTGGCGCCGATAGTCGTTGTGCCTATGCAGTTTACCCCTATGAGAAAGATTTTCATGCGTAAAGTTTTTCTCCTTTTGCGGGCCACAAGCGGCTTGTTCGCATTTTTCATATAGCGTTTCTGGAGCAATATCGGCGCCATTCGGCCAAGCAATAGTGCCGCCTTCTATTGAGGCCTTCTTGAAAAATTCCAGATCATTAAGCGGCTTAAAAATTGTCCCCCTTTTTAGATATGAGGAGAAATCAATTTCACCTGTTGTGCCATCATCAAAAGCGATAAAATATACATAGTTTTTTT
>JAYENE010000200.1:0-3680 GCA_034721935.1 Thermodesulfobacteriota bacterium | reverse complement strand
GGCGGATTTCGTGTTAGCAAGGTTGTATATGAATATGCGCTGGAACAGGCTGGAGAGTAAAGATGAACTGGAATTCTCGATCAGGTAGAAACGCATAAAATCATGGGCGTCCCTCTGACCCTACCCTTGTTTACTTATTTATGGACGTCCCTAACTTTGCGTTCCCTCCAATTTACCTAAAGCTTTCAAGCATCCGCTACGCTGTCTTTCACCGCATGGATTAAAAAAATTAAACTGATCGCAAATAAGATCTGCCAGTTTTGATCTGTTTATGCTAGTATTTGTATCAAGCATGTTATTGATCTGCTCGATGGCCTCGGGTTGTAATAGTGTCCGTTTAATTTGATTTTGTATTTCCATGCCTGTAAACATATACTATGCAGACAAGCTTGTCCAGCTATTTTTTATGGGTAAAGGGCAGAGTTAGCCTCATAATGAGTTTGTACATTTCTGATGACCGGAACTCGATTACTGACGGTTGGCTTTCTCTAATTAATCCCTATAATCTTTCCTCCCTGATATACACAAAAACACACAACCCATGCAAGCGACGTGCTGTATAAAATAGAAAAAGTCATCCACTTAAAAGCCCCTGTTTCCCGCCAGATGGTTGCCATTGTAGCAATGCATGGAAGATACAAAAGAACAAAGAGCATCATTGAAAAAGCTGCAAGAGGTGTCATATTGGATTTGACAAGAGCTCCATGAAGAGCATCCGACTCTTCTTCGACAGCATAAAGTATGCCCATAGAGCTGACAACTATCTCCTTTGCCACAAAACCGGTAAGAAGCGCCACACTCCCGCGCCAGTCTATTCCCAAAGGCGCAAACACAGGAGCAATGCTCTTTCCAATCCGCCCCATAAAAGATTTTTCCGTCTTTTCTGCTCTTTGGGCCATTATAAGCTTTGCTATAGCCGCATCCTTTTTTTTCTCAATTACATCTCTCTCAAGTTCACCGGCGGCCATAATTTCTGAGTCATATAATGCTTCTACCCTGACAATCTCTGAGGCATAATCTAAAGAATACTGTATGTCCTTGGGAAATGCCGAAAGAGCCCACACAACAATGGAACCGACAAGTATCACGCCTCCCATCTTCTTTAAAAACATCTTGCCACGGTCCCACATATGAATCAAGAGGCTTTTGAGCATAGGAGCCCTGTAAGGAGGCAGTTCCATTACAAATGGAGCATCAGCCCCTTTTAACACGGTAGCTCTGAACAATCGTCCGGATGCAATGGCAACTATTATTCCGATAAGATAAATTGAGAATATCACTGTTCCGGCCTTTGTGCTGAAAAAAGCGCCGGTAAGAACTATATAAATAGGTAGTTTAGCTGAACAGGACATAAAGGGGGTAATAAGAATGGTAAGAATGCGGTCTTTTTCGCTCTCAAGAGTTCGTGAAGCTATTACAGCAGGAACATTGCAGCCGAATCCCATAAGCATAGGTATAAAGGACTTTCCGTGAAGACCGATAATATGCATTATTCTGTCCATTAGAAAAGCCGCCCTTGCCATATAGCCTGTATCTTCAAAGATGGCTATACAGAAAAAAAGAATTAAAATATTCGGCAAAAAGATTATAACGCTTCCTACTCCTGGAATTATTCCATTTACAATAAGATCTTTCAAAATAGAATCCGGCAACAGGCTGTTCAGCCCTGCAGCAAGAAGAGTAACACCGCTGTCGATCCACTCCATTGGATAGGCTCCCGCGGAAAAGGTAAACTGGAACATTGCCCAGATAAACATAATAAAGATCGGGAACCCAAAATACCGGTGCGTTAAAACAAGGTCGATATTTCTGGATATATCAACGCGATTTTGCGATGAAGTTGTAAGCACCTCCTTTAATATTCCCGCAATAAAACCGTACCGTTCATCGGTCATAACTATTTCAGGATCATCATTAAAACGATCTGTGAGATGAGTACGAAGTGTCTGAGCCTCTTGAAGCAAAGCATCTCCCTTGCTTCCCGCTTTCCGGAGAATCCATTTTCTTATTATTTCATCATTTTCAAGCAGTTTTATCGCTGTCCATCTTAAATTATACGTGGGCTTTGTTTCAACTTTGTTTTTGATAAAAGTTTGAAGCTTAATAATTGCATTTTCAATATCCTTGCTGTATTTGACCTTGCGTTTTTGATGAATTTTTACTGTTGACTCTGCCAGTTCAATAGCCTTTGTTAAAAGTATATCAATCCCCTCGTTTTTATTGCCCACTGTAAATACTACAGGCAGGTCAAGCAGCTCGGAAAGCTTTTCAGCATCGATTTTGGTCCCATTTGTTCGGGCAACATCCGCCATATTAAGGGCAAACATAATTTTGCAATCGGTTTCTCTTAACTGTGTTGCAAGATAAAGGCTCCGTTCCAGATTCGATGCATCTATAATATCGATCAGCACATCCGGACATTCTTCAAGGACAAAATTCCTTGCAATTATCTCCTCAATTGAAAATGGGGTTAAACTGTAAGTTCCGGGAAGATCGACAATTTTAAGATCATAACCATATTTGCTGATTAGCCCTTCTTTTTTTTCGACCGTTACCCCCGGCCAGTTTCCAACCTTCTGCCTGGTTCCGGTAATATTGTTAAATATTGTTGTCTTGCCTGAATTCGGGTTGCCCGCAAGAGCTATTGTTATACTCTTTTTATGCATTACATAGGATCCTGTTTAACATCATCGACTGTTATCTTGGCCGCCTCTTCAACACGAAGGGATATATGACAACCTTTGACTATTAACTCAAGCGGATCTTTAAGGGGCGCATATTTTTCAACATACACCTCCGTTCCATTAAGAATTCCAATTTCTCTTATCCTTCTTCGCAAGAGACTATTACCGCTCATGCTGGATATTATTCCGCTTTGCCCTTCCTTCATTTTACTTAACAGCATATTCAATTCTCCGTGAGCAACTTACAGGACGTTCGTGCAGAACGTGCACAAAATCAAGCATGGCTTTTTTTCTACCTTTCTAACGGATATATTCTGTGAATTGAGTTGATACTTGTATGCAATTTCTCAAAGTTGTATGCTCAGTTGCAACATCTTCCAGGTTCATAAGATCATCATTATTTATATCGCCGGTTTTTATAAGTGGATTTGCGTTAACAGTACAGGACAGAATTAATGCCAGCGTCAAAAGAAGAAGGGAGAAAATTAGTATTATTGGACGTGTGTTTTTTGGGATTTTTACCGGCACAGCAACCTCCGATAAAACCCGATTGTCATTTTGATAGCTGGAATGTAACTTAGATGGATAGGCTGAAGACTGAAGGCTGAAGGTTTTTAGGAAAAAGACTCACTAAACCCACTAATAGCCTAACCATTCCTGAACCTGAACAATTACATTTATTACAGATAAATCTCTGGCATGTCAAGAAATTTACCCATGCCTTTCTAAATTTCCATAGAAAATACCCCGGTCATTTTGATAGCTCTGAAGTTCTAATGAGCGTGGTGGACTTGCGGGACATCCTATAATTAAGTGAATAACTATCTTTTAACCTAAGTTGAGCGATTTTTTGCGAAGATATGTGCTGAGATCTTGATGCATAAGGATTTGCAAAAACCGCAGGCATACCCGTGGATATGTCGAGGATTTTTGCGAAGCCTTTATGCGCAAGAGATCGGCGCAGATCGAGTAAAAAATCGCTCAATTTAGGTTTAA
>JAYENE010000199.1:0-3696 GCA_034721935.1 Thermodesulfobacteriota bacterium | reverse complement strand
GATTTTTGGCTCGATCTGCACTGATCTCTTGCGCATCAAGGATTCACGAAAATCCTCGACATATCCACGGGTATGCCTGTGGTTTTCGTAAACCCTTATGCATCAAGATCTCAGCACATTTCTTCCCAAAAAATCGCTCAACTTAGGTTTAATCATCTGCATTGTCTAAACGAAAAATTTATGTCATATTAAAAAATATATTTAGTGTCTGAACGAAAACCCCCTCATTTTGAGATTTGCGCTGTGCGGCTTCCTTATTTTTTTTCCAAACGTAAGATCAGAAATTTACAAACTCAAAAAGTAACCTGCCAACAACCTGATGTGGCGGGCAGTTAAATTTAAAACGGCTGACTGTTTGAGCATGTTAGTGAGCGTTAAGAAATAACGACGACCAAATAAAATTTTCTATGAGTCGGATAATGTCGGCTTTAGCAAGCTTTTTATAAAAGGATTGCTCTAAGTTATTTCTTTACGCTCACTTATGTGCGAGTTTCAGCCGTTCTTAAATTTAATTGTCCGCTGCCTCAGGTTGACCAGATAATGAGTTTGTAAATTTCTGATAATAGCAACAAGGTGAAATCTTATGAGTTGGAGGTGTAAATTTGAGGTAATTTTGAGGAGCGGACTATAACCGATAAAACTGGAATAGAATTGGAATGAAAATTATTTCTCTTTGGTGTGTTTTTTTGGGGTGTGTTTTTTTGGCGGAATTTGACAGAATAGACAAACGCAGGGATATTTTTCTTATGCTTTTATTTTTTTTACGGCGCTAAAACGGCGCTATTTTTGGTGGTTTTTTTTAGCGCTGTTTGACTAATTTTGACCAGTTTTGACCAGTTGAAAATCAACGTAACCGTCTGTAATCATTGGTGCCCCCGGCAGGAATCGGACCTGCGGCACATGGATTAGGAATCCAATGCTCTATCCACTGAGCTACGGGGGCCCAGTCTATTCGATCCAGTCTATTCGATCCAGTCTATTCGATCCAGTCTATTCGATCCAGTCTATTCGATATATAACTTTTGTCCTGGATATATTTTGCTTCTTGGCGTCAGGCGGTTTATGCGTAGAAAATGTCCGAGAGGCATATTGTGCAGCTTTGCAATAGTAAAAGGGCTGTCTCCTTGTTTTACCATGTATATTCCAAGACTTTTACCCGACGCATTTTCTGTATTGCGCCCCGGTATCTTCAAGATCTGCCCTATATAAAGATTTGTTGAAGACAGGTTGTTTATCCCCTGAATTTTTGTTGTTGTTGTACCATATCGTCTGGCAACAATCCAGAGCGAATCGCCGCTTTTAACAATATGAGTGGTTGCCTGCCCATATTTTGATCTATTATATTTTTTTGGTTTGGGAATGATAGTTCCTTTTTGCGGTATTTTAAGTATTGTTCCAGCAACTATATAATTTCGTTTACGTATATTATTTGCCCTGGCAATTTTTGATATCCTGGTCCGATATTTTTTCGCAATTGTTGAAAGGCTTTCTCCAGATCTTACCCTGTGCTTTACATAGGCAGGTCTTGGCAGATATGAAACAGGTATATTGTTCAGATTTGCGAGCAGAACGCTGCCTTTGCCAGGCGGAACTTTGAGAGGATATTCATTGGGTGGTAATATCTTATACCTGAGTTCCGGGTTAAGCTGTTTCATAGTTTTTTCTGACAAACCGATTTTTTTGGCTATATCCTTGAGGCGCATCTGTTTTGTTACAATGATTGTTTCATATTCTAAAGGCGTATCGACATGTGCTGGATCAAGTCCGTACTTTTCCATATCCTTAAGTATATGAAGGACGGCCAGAAATTTTGGGACATATCTTGCGGTTTCCCTGGGAAGCCGTTTATATAAATCCCAGAAGTTGTCCAGGTAGTTTACATTCTGGCTTCGGATTACACGCAGGACTCTCCCTTCACCACAGTTATAGGCGGCCAGAACTGTTGCCCAGTCGCCGAAAATGCTGTGCAATTCCTGCAGGTATGCTATAGCACCTTCTGTTGCTTTAAAAGGATCCATCCGTTCATCAATGAATATATCACGTTTAAGCCCGAACTTGTATCCTGTTGACGGTATGAACTGCCAGAGACCGAGAGCTCTTGCCTTTGAAAGGGCGCCTACCTTGAAGCCGCTTTCAATAAGAGGAAGCCATGACAGTTCAACAGGAAGCCCTGCCTCTTTGAGCGCTTCAACTATATGTTGGCGATACATGCCTGAACGTTTATATGATTTAATAAAGAATTTTTTTTCGTTTCCTTTTGTAAAAAGGGTGATTTCCGCCTGGATGTGTTTATTCATTACCATGGGTATGGCATCGTGGTTACCGTTGACGACAATATTTCGAGACGCGTAGATTTCAAGGATACGTTTTGATATCATAAAACGCAGGTCTTCCTTATGCTGCGCCAGTGCAAGATTGTCATTGGTATCGACATTCAGGATCAAAGAATAAGCCTGGTCCAAGGCTTCAATGGCATTTTCAAGCTCCCCTTTTTGCCAGAAGTCCTGTGATACCCGGCAAAAATCAAGGGCTTCGTCCATGACCGACTGTGTCTTTTTTTGAGAGAAGAGATTTTCATCTGCTTTTATGACGGAGCTTTTTGTGATGTTTACTGGAGAGACTTTGTTTGTATTAATGCGGGTATTCCCGGTTTTGCCAGGATCAAAATTTTCAGATTTTTGGTTGAGATAATCCTCTTCCGGGGCTGGTTCTATGGATGTAACTGTATTAGTTTTGAGAAATGCTGAATCTTCGCTCTGTAAAGTTGAGGTATTATGCAGAGTTTGGACGCATCCAAATAAGAGAAGTGATAAAAAGATTGGCAGATAAATAATTCGGAAATTTAGCAAATCAGGTTCCTTAAATATTTTTTAAAGGTAATGGTGCCTGCTGTTCGATTACGGGTGCAATACAAAAAAGTTATAAGCCATTAAATTGGGTAGTTTTTTTGAATGTCGAATGTAGAACAGGGAATTATGAATGTCGAAGTGCGGATGTTTCTATTACCTAAGTTGAGCGATTTATTGCGAAGATATGTGCCGAGATCTTGATGCATAAGGGTTTGCGAAAACCACAGGCATACCCGTGGATATGTTGAGGATTTTCGCGAATCCTTGATGCGCAAGAGATCGGTGCAGATCGAGTAAAAAATCGCTCAATTTAGGTATTAGATTGTTTTGGAGCAAATAATGCCCACAAGTGGAATTTAAATAGATTTTCCATCCTTCATTATTCGACATTCCCTGTTCGACATTCGACATTAAATCAGTATGTTCAATGGCTAAACTGTATTATCTTCATGGTGTCGCTTTTTTGTATTGCACCCATTGATGCATTTGTGTTGATGATGCAAAAGTCACCAACGCTTGAATTACTATTTACAACCGCACCTGCCATGATAACTGTACCAGAGCCTATAGTAACACCACGAGCAATCGTAGCAGACGGATGTATTGAGCTTACAAATTCAAAAGAAGCGTCAATTGCTTGGATTTTATTTTTTACAATACTTCTTATCCAATTATCTCCTATTTGCAATAATACAGCCAGTCAATTGATATTTCTTAATACAGACCTCGGAATTAAAAATATAGAATTCGTTATTAATTACCAATAATACAATATGTTATAGTTATTTCTGAGATAAATTGGACATTCGCCACCTTGAAGTTTTGTCATAAACCACAATATATGGTG
>JAYENE010000198.1:0-3708 GCA_034721935.1 Thermodesulfobacteriota bacterium | reverse complement strand
CAAGCCGCGAAGATCGCAGAGAAAATTCGAATTTGGTTACTGATAAAGTAGCCGTTCACAGCTTGAAACTTGAAATTAGGAAGAACAGTACACGTGCAGCGCAGGCGCTTGCGCCGCGTGAAAGCATAAAGGCCAAATTTCTCTGCCTGTGCGGTACACTCAGACAGGCAATTTCTATTTTGTTCTTTTTATAAAAAAACCCGAGGCTTTTTCTTATGTTTTTCCTTTTATCTTCTATGGGTGGAAGGCGTGGCGCCTGGGGTGGCGGCGGCGGTTTCGGAGGTGGCGGTTTTGGTGGAGGCGGCGGGGGATTCGGTGGAGGCGGCGCTTCAGGAGGCTGGTAACTATTTACATAGCCGTTCACGGCTTGAAACTTGAAATTGGAAAGTAGAAATTGGGGAGACCTGTCTGCGTGTGGACACGCACAGGCAGGGATGAAACGAGTTTACGAATTGGATGTTTACAAACTGGCAGAAGAGTTATCATGGACTTTCGGGACGTCCATTTGTAAATCAGTTGACAGCTTAGCATCTTGATGATATTGAATTTATTATGCCGCGATTAGCCAGATTTAGATGCGCCTGGTGTGGTGTACCATGTAATTATACGGGGAATAGAACGTAGAAAGATATTCAGAGACAGCCAAGACCGGAGCAATTTTCTTGAACGGGTCAGTAAGCTGGTACCTGAAACCAACACATCCTGCTATGCATGGGCGCTTATGTCAAACCACGCCCATTTCCTGTTCCGGTCAGGAGATATAGGTTTATCGACACTGATGAGGAGGCTTCTTACAGGATATGCAATGAGTTTTAACCGCAGGCACAAGAGGCATGGCCAGCTTTTTCAAAACCGTTACAAGTCCATAATCTGCCAGGAGGATATTTATCTGAAAGAACTGGTTCGTTACATCCATTTGAACCCGTTAAGAGCAAAGGTTGTTTCTGATATTTCCGAGCTTAACAAATACAATTACAGCGGTCACAGTGTGCTGACTGGTAATAAGAAGTGTGAGTGGCAGGATACTGAATATGTGTTATCATATTTTGGCAAAAGTGTCGGCGCTTCGAGGAAGCGGTATCTTGCTTATATGGAAGAAGGAATAAAACAAGGCAGACGACAGGAGTTGGTTGGGGCTGGCCTGATTCGAAGCCTTGGTGGCTGGACCGAGGTTAAAAAGATGCGGTTGAGTGGTCAGGATCGCATTAAAAGTGATGAGCGGATACTTGGCGAGAGCGATTTTGTTATGGAAGTTTTGTCTCAGGCAGATGAGAAGTACTCTCGGCATTATGAACTAAAGAACCAGGGATATGATTTCGAATGCCTTGAGCAGAGAGTTGTCGAGATATACGGAATTGATAAAAAAGAATTTCACTTGAAGGGACGGCAGAAGACGCGGTCAGAAGCTAGGAGCCTGCTGTTTTACTGGGCAGTTCGTGAATTAGGCTTGAGCGGAACTTCGCTGGCGAAACAATTTAAAATGAGCCAATCCGGTATAGTTTATGCTGTGAATAAAGGGGAAAGGATAGCCAAAGAGAAAAGTTATCAGCTACTCGAATGAGTTACTGATTTACCAATGGACGTCCCGAAAGTGCTGGGTGAAATTGGACAACAAGCCATAAGTGGAGAGTCGATTCATCCCCTGTGAGGTTATCCATTTTCTTGAAGCGCCGGTAAGTACCTGGGCAACACGTGCCCTGCCAAACCGGCCCTGCATGCGCGCCACACAGCTCAATATTTTAAGGATTGTTGTTTTCTCTTCTTTTTTGTTCGTATCTGTCCTTTTTAGTTTTCTTTGAATGCACATGTCGCAGAACCCGCACTGGTCTGTTGCACTGTCGTCCCCGAAATAAGAAAGGAGAGAATCCCATCTGCACCCTCCAAAATATCCGTAAGCTACTACTTCCTTGAGTTTTTCCAGATCATTCTCTTTTCTTTTCTCAAGGAGCTCAAAGTCTATTTTCAACTCCTTAAAGGTTGTCTGGGGCCGTACTATTTTGATGTCGCGACCGGCGGTTGGGGGTATGTATGTAATCAATCCATCTGCTGAAAGTGGTCTAAGGCCTCTAAGAAGCGCTGGTTTTTCGATACCGGCGGCCTTTGCCAGGATGTCAATTGAAACTTTTTTCCCTTTAGATCCTGCAATTCTTGACACAGCGTCAAATATCTTTTTTCGGACAGGTCCTCTTGGTTTTCCTGTGCCGACCGCAACAAAACAGAGCCGCCTCCCGGAATATAGCCTTTCCAGATAACCGGCCTGTTCCAGCATTTTTATAATGATCCCTGCCTGTCCGTCGCTCTGGACGGAGCTGGTTATTTCAGAAATTTCATTGTTTCCAACGCTCAGATAATCCCTCCCATCACTCTTTAAAAACTCAAAAACATCCTGGACTGCTTCCTGCGAAGGGTAGTTCATGTCAATAAAGAATTCCTGGATATAGTTATCCCCCATAGAAAAAAGGAGCGAGCATATTGATTTTTTTCCATCTCTTCCTGCTCTTCCTATCTCTTGATAATATGATTCTATAGAACCGGGAAACTGGTAATGGATGACCTGACGTATGTCTAATTTATCAATTCCCATCCTAAAGGCATTGGTTGCCACAATTATTTCGCTGCGTCCTGTCATGAATCGTTCCTGCACACGACTTCGTGTTTCATCGTCCATGCCGGCATGGTATCCTGATGCAGGATGCCCTTGATCTTTCAACAGGGTTACTACTTCATCCACGCCTTTTCTCGTGGCGCAATATACAATTGCGAGAAGCTTTTCTTCAGTAAAAGCGGACATAAGGGCGTCTTGCTTATCTTTTTTATTTGCACAGTGAAGCACTCTCAACTGCAGGTTGTTTCGATAAAATCCTGTTACAAACTGTCGGCAATTTTTAAGATGAAGGGAAGATATGATATCGGATATGACGGATTCAGTAGCAGTGGCAGTGGCTCCGAGGATCTGATTTTGTCCTATACTTTCCAGGATTCTTCCAAGCCGCAGGTAATCGGGGCGAAAGTCGTGTCCCCACTGGAAAATACAATGGGCTTCATCTATCGCCACAAAACTGATCCTGGAGCGGGAAAGGGTATGTAGAAACTCCTTCTGGCGAAACCGTTCCGGAGCGACATATAAAAGCTTTAACTTTCCTGCCTCAAGTCTTTTAAGTACCCGTCTTTGTTCCACCAGGGAAAGGGTGGAATTGATGAATGATGCGGCAATCCCTCTTTTTTGAAGGACATCCACCTGATCCTTCATCAAAGCGATAAGGGGAGAAACCACAAGGGCCGTTCCATCACGGATTAAGGCAGGGAGCTGGTAGCACAGCGATTTTCCTCCTCCGGTCGGCATGACCACCAGGGCATCTCTCCCCTCCAGAACCGTTCTAACCACTTCTTCCTGGCCGGGGCGGAATGAAGAGAGATTAAAATATTTTTTAAGTTCGCTTAATAGTTCCATGGGAGGGTAAGGGCTGTAAATTTCCTGGGAGCCACGTGGAAATCAGTTTGCAAGAACAACTGTAATATTGTCGTAACCTCCAGCCGCGTTAGCCGATTCAATGAGTTTTTCTACTTTTTGAAGCAAAGGGGCTGTAGAAAAGAGGATGTTCCGGATCTGGTTATCATCGATCATATCCGAAAGGCCGTCTGAGCATAGAAGAAACAGATCGCCGGAAAACGTAATACCTCTTACCAAATCAAGAGCTAACTTCTTTT
>JAYENE010000197.1:0-3711 GCA_034721935.1 Thermodesulfobacteriota bacterium | reverse complement strand
TTTTTATAAAAGGATTGCTCTAAGTTATTTCTTTACGCTCACTTATGTGCGAGTTTCAGCCGTTCTTAAATTTAATTGTCCGCTGCCTCAGGTTGACCAGATAATGAGTTTGTAAATTTCTGTTTATTATAACGGTTTACGGTTCAGAGGTTCAACGGTTCACGGTTCAGAGGTTCAGAGTTCACGATTTAGATTTAGGTCAACCCTGAACCTCTGAACCTCTGAACGACTATTTGTTTTATTTATCCGGAAGCTTTTGTGTGACCGCTTTTGAACATATTTTTTAATTTTCTCGATAATTTGCCTGATTCGAGTTTTGCAAATTCCTTGAGAAGCTCTTCCTGTTTCCTGGAAAGATTGGTGGGTGTATTAATGATAATTTGCATTATCTGGTCGCCGCGTCTGCCATTCCTGAGAGAGGGTATGCCAAGTCCTGAAAAACGTAATATATCGCCAGGCTGTATCCCTTTGGGGATTTCGAGCTTCTTTTCATTGTTTAATGTTGGTACCATTATTTTATCCCCAAGCGCGGCCTGTACAAATGATATCGGTAAACGACATATAACATCCGTATTGCTGCGTTCGAAAAATTCATGGGGTTCTACGCTAATAAAAACATAAAGATCTCCTGCAGGACCGCCGTAAAGCCCGGTTTCTCCTTCACCTGTCAAACGAAGTCTGGAGCCTGTATCCACACCTGCCGGTATTTTAACAGAAACCTTTTTACTGACCATAATCCGCCCTGTCCCATTGCAATGAGAGCATGGATGAGGTATGTACTGGCCCTGGCCGCGGCATGTCGGACAGGTAGTCCTTACTGTAAAAAAACCCTGAGACCTGGATATCTGGCCTGTGCCGCTACAGCGTCTGCAGTTTTCCGGCTGTGTGCCTGGTTCGCAGCCATTGCCGTTGCATGTTGGGCACACCTCCATCTTTTCAATATTTATTTCCGTATCTGTCCCAAAGGCCGCCTCCATAAAACTTAAGTTTAAATTATAACGAAGATCCGCTCCCCTCTGCACCCTTGTCCTGGAGCCTGTTGATGTTCTGAATCCGAAAAAACCTTCAAAAATGTCTCCAAAACTTGAATAAATATCATCAAAACCGCCAAAACCGGAAAAACCGGTTCCTTCAATGCCCTGGTGCCCATACTGATCATAAATGTTGCGCTTCTGGGGGTCATGAAGCACCTCATAGGCTTCGGCAGCCTCTTTGAAGCTTTCTTCCGCTGTTTTGTCGCCAGGGTTTTTGTCAGGATGGTATTTAAGAGCCAGTTTGCGGTAAACAGCCTTTATTTCACCTTCAGAGGCATTGCGGTTTATGCCAAGTATTTCATAGTAATCACGTTTAGCAGTCATTTAGTTTCCTGATATTTTTACGGCTCTCATGTTGCTATGGCCTTTTTGATATGATAGATATACTTGATAGTTTCGTAAAAAGTACTTATTACGCAGATTAAGGCGAAACTGTTTTATATAACTATGCGTAATTACTGGATTCCGGCTTTCGCCGGAATGACGGAAAACGGTATTTTTGGATTTTTTTACGAGTTCATCATATTTAGGGCTAGACAAAAAATAACTTTACATTTCTTTGCGCCAATGCATCCAGCCTGACTGCGCTTTAGAAAATTCTGAATATGCTTGATATTCATGCTTTTTCGCGCCTTGTCAGCCGAGCGCCTCAACACCTGAAATTGCGAACTTATTTGTTGCCGAATCCTTAATTTAAAAAAATAATGCATAAGGCATGATTGTCAATGAAGAATGTAGAGCTTCCCTTTGTAAGGGAGATGTTTGAACAAATAGCGCCAAGATATGATCTGTTAAACCGTCTTTTAAGCTGCAGACAGGATGTTTACTGGAGAAGGATGATGGTCTCTGAAATAAAAGTTCCTGACGGCGGGTTATTGCTGGATGTGGCCTGCGGAACCGGCGACGTTCTCCTTGAAATAATGCGGCAAAAAGCGCCGTCTGTAAAAGTTTATGGGATCGATTTTTCAACATCCATGCTCATGCTTGCCAGGGACAAAATAAAAAATACGCATGCCGGCTCAAATATTCATCTAATTTCCGGAAACGCATTGAATTTTCCGTTTAAGGCAGAAACCTTTGACGCTGTTACAATTGCATTCGGCATCAGGAACATTATTGACAAGTTGTCAGCTTTACAGATTTTTTATGACGCGTTAACCAGCAACGGGATGGTTGTTGTGCTTGAATTGGCCTTTCCTGAAAAAGGATTGCTGCCGGCCTTGTTCCATTTTTATTTTAGAAAAATCCTACCTGTCATAGGATGGCTGTTTTCAAAAAATCTAAAGGCATATCAATATCTTCCCTGTTCTGTTGAAAACTTTCCAGATCCTTATTCATTTGCCGCAACAATACGTCAGGCAGGATTTCAAGATGTCAGATGGAAAAAATTAGCGCTTGGAATTGCGGTATTGTATGTTGGTTATAAGGGAAACCATTAAAAAAAAGCCCCGCATACAAAGCAAAAACATGCAGGGCTTTTGGTGATAACTGTTTAAACTGTTAGCCGGCGAATGCCTTTTCAAAATTGGGAACAACCTGTTTTTTACGGCTCATAACGCCTTCCAGCCATACCTGGTTCTCTTTGGGCGCTACGCCAAAAGCCTTTTCAACCACGGAAGGATCATCAGACGCTATCAGCATTTCAGAACCTTCTTTCATGATATCGGTCAATAAAAGAAAAACAGAATGCCTGCCTTCTTCAGCTTTGACTGCTTTGATTTCTTCAGCCAGAGCCGGTTTGACAGCATCCAGAATAGCCAGATCAACAACCTCGAGCTGACCAATCCCAACCTTAGTTCCGCTCATATTAAAGTCCTTAAAGTCGCGGAAGACTAAGTCCCGCGGGGGTGTGCCTTCAACAGCCGACTTGACCGTGAACATTTCCATGCCAAGAGCTTTTAAATCAGACTCACCGGCAATTTTGCCCAAAGCCTCTGCAGCCTCCTTGTCCTGGTCTGTGCATGTGACTGACTTAAAGATAACCGTGTCGCTTAAAATAGCGCAAAGCATTATCCCTGCGATGCCTTTGGGGATCTCCACACCAAAAAACCCATACATGGCCTTTATTACTGTACAGCTACAGCCAACCGGCCAGATCCACGCTTCAAGCGGACTGGACGTGGTTACATCACCGAGCTTGTGATGATCCACGATCCCAAGAATTTCCGCCTCTTTCAGGTCATCAAGACTCTGAGCAAGGTCGGAATGATCAACAAGAATAACCTGTTTGCCGGCGCCGCTGCCTAAAAATTCAGGAGCGCTAAAACCAAATCTGTCCAGAATAAACTTTGTCTCTGGAGTGACATCCCCCTGCCTCGCAGGAACCGCCTCTACACCAAGCTTGGTTTTAAGATCAGCCAGAGCAATGGCCGCGCACACAGCATCGCTGTCAGGACTTTTATGCCCAAAAATATAAACTGCCATATCAAACCTCCCAAAATTACAAAATTAATATTAACTTCCCCGTTTTCCCTTATTTTTGGAATAATTAACAAAATACGCAAGCTCTGTCAAGAAACAAAAACATAAACAAAAAAACTATACATCCAGTGAAGTTGGCAATTTCATAGCCGGACAAAGAACCCAGCTTGACCGCTCTGCAGACAAGAAAATCGTCTTCCTATGCCCTGCTCAATTCACGCTCATGCGCAAGACCAGCCAGCTCCAGCAGCTTTTT